>SESX01000026.1 GCA_004367365.1 Candidatus Acetocimmeria pyornia | reverse complement strand
CGATCCCTGTCCAGTCAGCTGGTTCATCTTATTTCCCTTGGCATCCTTGACGTTCTGTACCCTTCTGCTACGAAAATAACCGCTGTCCACCTCGCCCGGGCTGCTCCTCCACTCGCCTCTCGTATTCCTCGGCCTTCCGGGCTGCGGCAGAAGGTCTTGTTCCGGAGCACACCGAGCGGGCAGGTTTGGTCACTCGTTAAACCGGATTTCCAGCTCTGGTAACTAGTAACTAGATTCAACGCACCAGGGTCTTTCCCTTTTTTTCCCCAGCCTTTTTCTACCTTCTCCACTTTCTACCTTCTCCACGCCTGTCCGCCGGTTACCGTCTCTCCTTAACTACAGGCCGGTGCGGCAGGTGAAGGTCAACGTACTCGACCTCCGTGTCCTTGTCCCTGATATCCTTCAGAATGGAGTCCAGCACCTGGAACTTCTCTGGCAGAGAATCAAAAGCCTGTCCCAGGTAAACCGGCACCCCATTCAGGGTATACACCGTAATGGAAGACTCATTGTCCAGGTGCACCTCGGAGATCATACCGAGCGTCGACTTTGACAAAGAAGCCAGGGCGGCAAGAACCAATCTCAGGGTAGTATCTTCGAGGACCTGTCCGGGAAACGTCCGTGCCGGGACCCGAAAACCTGTGAGAAAGGGCAGGGATACCTTCGCCACGGTCCAGGTGTCCAGAACCCTTGCCTCGCGGTCAAGGCACAAAAAAGAGGAGCCGTTCGGAACCAGTACCACGGGCTCCCTCTCCTGGACGAGTACCAAGACATATCCCGGGAGTCCCCTCTGCACCGTGACCTCTTCCACCCAGGGATTGGAAAGCAAGCGGGACGAAATAAGGCTGGGCCGAACCTGCAGCAGGTTCATCCCAGGAAAGAGGCCGGCCTCCTCGAGGAGTTCCTTTTGGCTGAGCATCTGAATCCCCTGAACCTCGATGGTCTCTACCGCGAAGTAGGGAGAATAAAGAACAAAAAGGGCCATCGCAACAACCAAAAGCAAGGCGGCCCAGGCAAGCTTATACCCTTTTGAGCGCTTTCTTCGACGCAGTTCCCGTTGGACACTCCCTGGACGGTAACGGCGGTAGCCCAACCTGGTATTCCCTCGGCGCATCTTCCCCAACCCTTAAGAGAAACATTCTTCCCCTATTGTACCAAAAAGATACCCATGTGAGAAGAATCTCTCAAGGAGCCCCTTTGGGCCACCCGGTCTGCCCCCTGGGGCTCCCTAGAACCGTTGCTCCCGGGTTATGCAGTGCGTGACCTGAGAACCTTCAACACCGATTTTATTACTGGGTACAGCGTGGCTCCAATGGCTATCGCCATGATGGTCCCTGAGATGGGCCGGGTGAAGAAGATGCGGGGATCCCCCAGGGAAAGGATCAGGGACTGCCGGAGCGAGTTTTCCAGCAGCTGCCCCAGCACAAGGGCAAGGATGAGGGGCGCCCCGGGGTATTTCAACTTTTTCATGAAGTAACCCAAGATACCGAAGAGCAAAGTTAACCAAACGTCAAACATGTTATTGTTCAAGCTGTACGCCCCAGCCAGGATAAAAACCATCACCACCGACGAAAGAATAGGACGCGGGACCTGTACAGCCCGGACAAAGACAGGGACAAACAAGAGCATCACCAAGACCAGGATGGCATTACCAATGTACATGCTGGCAATGAGGCCCCAGACAAACTCCGGGTTCCGCTCGAAAAGGAGGGGACCAGGCCTCAGTCCAAACATCATCAGGGCACCCATGAGAACCGCGGTACTTGCCGATCCGGGTACCCCGAGGGTCAAAAGGGGGACAAAGGCTCCCACCGCCGCGCTGTTATTAGCCGCCTCGGGTGCCGCTATCCCCTCAATAGCCCCACGCCCGAAGCGCTGCGGCTCCTTCGACGTACTCTTGGCGATGCCGTAGGAAATAAAGGAAGCAATGGTAGCCCCTGCTCCCGGTAGCATCCCGATGAAGAAGCCGGTAATGGTCCCTTGGATAATCGGCCACCGGCACGCCATCCAGTCGGCCAGGCTGGGCAAAAGCTTCCTAAACCGAAGGTCGGCCTTGGCCATCTGGATTCTAACTTCTCGCTCAGCTGTTACCAGGATCTCCGCAATACCAAATACCCCCATGGCCACGGGAATAAAATCAATTCCACTGTACAGTTCCATGACCCCAAAAGAGAAACGCGGAAGCCCGGTAACCAGGTCGACACCTACAATTGCAAAAATCAAACCGACAACGGCTGAAATAAAGCCCTTGAGGGGCGACTCCCCTGTAAGACCCGCCAGGGTGGTGAGGCCTAGAACCATCAGGGCAAAGTATTCAGGGGGACCAAAACTCAGGGCCACCTTGGCCAAGGGTGGTGCCAAGTACATGAAAATCAGGATCCCAATTGTACCTGCGATGAAAGAGGCGAATACGTTCATCCCCATGGCCGGGCCGGCCCGGCCCTGCTGTGCCATTGGATAACCATCCAGGGTGGTCATGACAGCTGCCGAGTCCCCCGGGGTATTGATTAAGATCGAGGTGATGGCGCCCCCGTACATCGCTCCATAGTAAATACCGGCCAGCATGATGATACTGGTAGTAGGATTACTGCCGAAAGTAAGCGGCAGAAGAATGGCCAGACCTGCTGACGGCCCAAGGCCTGGAAGGGCACCGATGATGGTGCCGAGAACTACACCCAGCAGGCAATACAAAACATTGGTCACGGATAGGGCCACAGAGAATCCATAGAGAAGATTCTCAAATGTTCCCACGAGTTATCCTTCCTTTCAAAAGCCCAAGAAACCCTTGGGAAAGGGCACTCCGAGCCACTTGATAAACAGCAAGTAGAAGACCACGGGAATTGCCAGAGCCATTCCGCCGACTGTTAGCCAGCTTCTGGAGCCCAAGATTCGAACAAGCATGGCAGCAAGAAGTCCCATTGAGAGGACCAAGCCGAGGATTCTTGTGAGCAACACGGCCATTACTGACGCCCCCAGGACGCTGATAATCACTGCCATTCCACGCCCCGTCAGGGGGTTATCCTCCTTCATTTTCTTCTTGGGTTGTACCAGCGTGCCGGCAACCAGGAAAATTGCGCTGAGGCCCAAAATGACACCCGCCCAGAAAGGTAGAAAACCTGGGCCAGGGGCATCCTCCAGGGTGTACTCCAGTTCTAAACCAGAGACAACCAGGTATACAGAGACCAGTAAAAGAAGAACTCCAGTGGCCCGATCGACCGTTCTCAAAGTACCCACACCCTTCTTGCACCCTCGTTACCCGGAAAGAAGAGAAGGAGGGGTAACCCCCCGCCTTCCCCCCGTCAACCTCTTTACTTGGAGAGTTCCGCGAAAACCTGTTCATACATGTTGCTCAGTTCCACGATGGCTTTGCCAAATTCCTCGGAGTTGAGGAACCGCGCGGTAATCATGTTTTTCTCGATGTAGCCGGTCTTCCAATCTTCGGTTTCACTCATTTTTCTCAAGGCCTCTTCCATGTACTTGACAGCATCTTCGGGCACATCCTTAGGCATTACTACACCACGGAACTGGGCCAGGCTGACGTCCACGCCTTCCTCGATCAGGGTCGGAACATCGGGAAGAGAAGGTAGCCTTTCCTTGCTGGCCACAGCGAGCACCCTGGCCTTCCCAGCCTCGATCTGGCTGAGTGCCTCTCCAGGGTTGGCCCAGGAGATATCAACGTGGCCACCCAGCAGGGCGGTCATGACCTCACCACCGCTCTCGAAGGGAACGTACGTAAAGTCGACACCAGCTTTCTCTTCGAGCAAGAAGGTCAGCACAGCGTCGTCGGAAGTACCGCTGGTACCGCCCACGGAAATACTCTTCGGATTGGCCTTGACTTCATCAAGGATCTCCTGCAGGCTGTCAAACCTGGAATCACTGCGAACAAACAGTCCATAGGTGTCCATAGCAAGTCCAGCCACCGGGGTGAAATCCCTGTACGAAACCGGGGACTTACCCAGGAGGGGAGCCGTGTAGAAGCTCGAACTCACGGTTCCGATATAGTACGGGTCACCCTTCTTCTCGGCCAGGTAGCTGTAACCGACAGAACCGCTTCCTCCCGGCTTATTTACGACCATTAAGGGCTGGTCGATAAGGTTGTGGTCCTGAATTACTTTCGCAATGCTCCTGGCCAGGATGTCACTTCCACCACCAGCGCCAAAGGGAACTACAAACTCAATCGGCCGTTCTGGGTATTGACTCTTGGGTTCCCCTTCAGCAGGCTCTTTACCCTCTTCTTTAGCAGTTTCCTCTCCGGCGGAAGGTTGGGAACCACCGCACCCTGCAACCACGGCACCCATGAGAATGACCACCAGCAACACGGCCCAAATACGGTACCTTTTCATCTCTTTTCAAACCCCCTTTGATCATCATCACCCAACAGCTTCCTGAACCTGCTCTAGCCCTCAACCTTTACTGTCCTACCATCCGCTAGACTACCACACCCCTTCTCAACTTTTCTCTATCGAGAATTCCCGGCCAGGGGCTTCCTTGGTACGCCAGGATGCCCTGACTTAAAGCCAGCATCTGAAGCGAGGGCTGCTGCAGTGTACTCGTCTCCTTGACTTCTCTTACTGCTCTCCTTCTTGGCCGGGTGGTGCATAACGAGCCAGAAGATTCTCAGCCCGGTCGGGATTAAAGATACCACACACACAGGGACGGGCTATCAGTTCGGCCGCCTGGCGCGGTGTCCTTTTACCCGACCTCACGTCCGCAATGCACTTTTCCACCAGGTCTTTAGATATTAACCCATGGCCGCACATGGTAACAAACTCCAATACCTCTTCTGAAGGCAGTTCTTCTTTTTTTCCCCAAATGTCCAAGGACAGGTTGATGGAGTGGGGCTTAATACCCAGTTCGCGTGCCATCTCGAGAACCTCATCGATGAGACCGCTTACCGTGATGGAAATCCCCAGGTCCATCTCTTTTACCCGTTGTAACACTCGCTTCATTTTTTCACGGCTTGAGAAACAACACCTGACCCTGGGCACTTCAGCCAGGGAAGCCTTGATATCCTCCATGCTCACCCCGGCATAAATGGTTCCCGTCTCATATGAACCAACATTTGCGGGTTCTTCTTCATACACAATTTCAAGCACCCGGCGCAGCTTGTCCTTGGAGCCCTCGTGGTTTACTCCCGCTGCCGCTGTAGCCAGTAGGACATAGTCATCCCTCAGGCTCTCCGGTGAGCCACGACGATGCAGAGAGTGCGTCATCGGCAGGGACCTCCTTCTCTGTACAGGGGAGCAGGGGGTCTGCCTATCCCCAGGTTGATCTTGGCATTTGGACGTGGCTTCATTCCCAACTGGTTTAATGTCTCAAGCACCGGCAGTGAACCATCATCTTCAAAACAGGCGATTAAGTCGAGGGAGAATACAGTATCCAGTTCACGCGCTACTTTCCTGATTGTCTCCAGCAGCAGGGGTAGCCGCTCAGCCCGGTCGGTAAACTCTATGATCACCGATACCACCTTTTCCTTCAGGTACTCTGTGCTAATGGCACCGGTTTTCCGGTCTGACATCAGGTGAGTTAAAGGGTTATTCTCTTCAAAAACAACCCCATGGGCTGCCAGGGCCATGGTCACTCTCTGGACCTCCTGCATCGAGGTCCCCAGGCACGGCCGGCCCATTTCTAAAGCTAGGCCTATTTCCCCGCGCCGAACCCGACCGGTAACATCATTGGTCTTAACCTCTTCTGTTCCCCGTCCAGGGATTCTGGTAACCTTGTGGGTTGTAGCCGGGTCGCTGAAAAACTTCCTTACAGCGCGTACCCCTTCGTACAACCCCGGTTCTTCGACGAAAGCATCCTTCGGGCATCTCACCACCTGTTTCCGCCCGCAGTTGCCACACTCCAGGCAAAGCTCCCTGTCAACCACTGCTTTTTTCCCTACTAACTTAATGGCGCCGGCTGGACAATAAGGTAGACAAATACCACACCCAGAACACTTCTCCTGATCGATGAACATTCGATACCCCCTGTTCCTTACCAGTTTGTTTCCTGCAAGGTCTCGGGCACCAGGTTGAGAGCATTCTCGATATGGGCCGAAACCTTCACAGCCGCCGCAGCTGCGTCCTTCGCCAGCATGGCCTCAAGGATACCTCGATGCTCTGCAACTGCCGCAATCATCCGCTTGGGGAACATTAAGAAATTCGAGACCCGCATCAAGTCGATCAGATCCCGCAGGTTAGTGAGAATGTCAACCAAGTATGAGTTTCTCGACGCCCTGGCAATAATGTCGTGGAACTTGTTATTCAGGACAATCAATGCTGCCATGTCGTCTGATTTCAGAGCCAACTCCGACTGGTACAGGCAGTCCTTCAGTTCTTGCAGCTCTTGCGGTGTGATCTGCTCTGTCGCCAGTTTTACTGCCAGGGGCTCCAGGGCAGCCCTGACTTGGTAAAGCATCACCGCTTCATCATGCGACAGTTTGTTCACGATATACCCCTTGTAGGGATTATTGGCCACGAGCCGCTCCTTTTCCAGGATCCTCAGTGCCTCGCGCACAGGAGTTCTGCTCACACCGAACCTTCGGGCCAGTTCCATTTCCACTAGTTTTTCACCAGGTTTCAATCGTCCTGAAGTAATGGCCCTTTTGATTGCCTCAGAGATCACGGTTGCGGTAGTCTGACGCAGCTGGCTCTTCAAGGTGAGATATCCCCCAAGCAAGAATTGCATACAATATGATGTACTATTTTACACACTATTTCTGCAAAAGGTAGAGTTTTCCTTCTTCTTCACATTTTTTCTGTTCATTTTTCTCATTTTTCAATTGGATTTTTTCAGTATCCCAATCCACGGCGCGGTCCGTTTAAACACCAGTGGTAACGTGACGAAAATGGCCGACCCTTGGAGGCTCCTGCCGCAAGCCAGGCAAAAAAAAAGGCCTGGGGCCTGTCTCACCAGGTAGCACCAAAACAGTAGCCCACTTAGTCCAGCTGGCCGCTATCAAGCCTATTGGCGGCCCCCTGCATTTTTTCGCGCGTGATGGCAGCCCCTAGACCCCTTAGTTTACCCTCCAGGTTCTCATAGCCACGGTCAATGTGGTACACCCCTTCGACGCAGCTGGTACCTTCGGCCACCAGGCCGGCCAGGACCAGTGCAGCACCACTGCGAAGGTCGGAAGCTTCCACTTCCGCCCCTGTCAAGCCCGGGACACCCTTGACCACGGCTGTTCTCCCTTCGATCCTAATGTTGGCTCCCATTCTGCGTAGTTCTTCAGCCTGGGAAAAACGCTGTTCAAATATGGTTTCGGTGATGATGCTGCTTCCGTCGGCAGTAGTCATGATGGCCATCATCTGGGGCAGCATGTCCGTCGGAAAACCTGGGTACGGAAGGGTCTTCACGTCCACCGCCTTCAGCTTCCGCGGGCCCTTCACCGAGATCCAGTTTCGACCTTCTTGCACCGTGACCCCGGCTTCACGCAGTTTGGCACTGATGGATTCCACGTGCTCGGGCACCACGTTTTCCACCCTGACCTCGCCCCCGCTGAAGGCAGCACTGGCCATAAAGGTTCCCGCCTCGATCCTGTCTGGGATCACCGTGTGTTCCGTGCCACCCAGTCGACCGACCCCTTCGACCCTGATCGTGTCCGTCCCGGCCCCCCTGATCCTGACCCCCATACCACTCAGGAAGTTCTGCAGGTCCACGATCTCCGGTTCCTTGGCCACGTTTCTCAACGTGGTCACACCTTCAGCTGTGGCCGCAGCCATGATCAGGTTTTCGGTGGCACCAACACTGGGGAAGTCCAGGTGAATATCAGCGCCGTGGAGCCTTGCAGCCTGGGCAAGGATGTAACCGTGTTTTTCCGTGATCCGAGCTCCCATGGCGGCCAGGCCGCGCAGGTGAAGGTCAATGGGGCGGGGCCCGATAGCACAGCCACCGGGGTACGCGATCCTGACTTCGCCCAGTCTCCCCAGCAGTGGTCCCATGAGGAAAATGGAGGACCGCATCTGCCGGCTGAGATTATCCTTGATGACGTGGGTGGTTAAGGAGTCAGCCTGGGTCACAAGGGTTAAACCCCCGTTTAGACCGGCTTCAACCATTTCAACCTTCACGCCCAACAAGCGAAGAATCTGGGTCATAACCTGAACATCACGCAGTGACGGCACATGGTGAATGATGCACTCGGCCCTGGTTAGAGTAACCGCCGCCAGCATGGGAAGGACCGCGTTTTTCGCTCCGCTTACCCGAACCCGGCCAGAGAGGCATACCCCTCCCTCAATCTTGTAGTACTCCTTGTCCTGGTACTCCATGGCAATCTTACCCCCGGTTGGCCCTGCAGTGACAAAGAAACCCCGGCTCCTCAGGGAGACGGGATTCACGGCTACCGCCTGGTCCCAGCACGCACCTGCTTCCCTGTTTCGACCCACTCCCGAAGTATACTACGCAACAGGAAATCTATTTGTGACAGCTTAAGCCTGGAACCAAGGCTATCCGGTTACAGCCTCTCTACCAGTGGACTGGTCCTTCTTCTCAGGGTCTTTGTACCGCAGGCGGCGAAGAAGCTCAAGACCAATCTTGTAAACATCACCGGCCCCCATGCTGAGGACCAGGTCACCGGGTGCTGCCAGGGCCAGAACCTCCTGGATAATCTCTTCCGGATCTTTCGAGTGCCGCGGCTTCCGGCCTGCTTCGGCCGCAGACCGGACAATAAGAGCAGAAGTCACCCCGGGGATGGGGGCTTCACCTGCAGGGTAGATTTCAGTAATAAAGAGATGGTCCGCCCTGGCCAGGGCCAGGCCAAACTCCCGGTACAGGGCCTTGGTTCTGGTATAACGGTGTGGCTGGAAAATACAGATGATCCTTCCGCCTGCCACCTGTCTTGCTGCTTCAAGGGTCGCGGCAACCTCGGTGGGGTGGTGAGCGTAGTCGTCTACCACCCATACCCCAGACGTGATGCCCAAGGCTTGAAAACGCCTCTGCACACCACCAAAAGACTCCAGGGCCGAGAGGATAACCTCGTGGTCTATCCCCAGGTAGCGTCCAACGGCAACTGCTGCCAGGGCGTTTTGAATATTGTGCTTGCCCGGGACCAAAAGCTTCAGGCGGCCGATTTCCTTCCCCTGGTGGACCAAGGTGCAGCTGGAACCGAAGCCCTCAAACTCTAGGTCTACCGCACCATAATCTGCCCCAGAGGTAAGGGCATAAGTTATCACCTTTTTTGCAGTCCATGTCCTGTAGGACCTGAGGAAGGGGTCATCAGTGCAGATCACGGCCAGGCCATCATCAGGTACCATATTTATAAAGGTCGAAAAGGCCTGGGTAACCCTCTCCAGGCTGTGGTAGTAATCAAGGTGATCAGCTTCGGCGTTGGTAACCACGGCAATCTGGGGCCTTAACTCCAGGAAAGAGCCATCGCTCTCGTCGGCCTCAGCCACCAGGTACCCTCCTTTGCCCAGCTTCGCGTTTCCACCGAAATCGTTAAGTTCACCGCCAATGAGAACCGTTGGGTCCAGCCCCGCCTTTTCCAGGACCAGGGAAATCATGGAGGTGGTAGTGGTCTTGCCGTGGGTACCAGCTACGGCTATCCCCTTCCTCGCCTCCATCAACCTGGCCAGCATTTCTCCCCGCCGGATTACGGTAATCCCGCACTTGCGGGCGGCCAGCACCTCCGGGTTCTCCTTGGGCACTGCTGACGAGACAACGAGAAGTCCGGCCCCTTCGATATTCTCAGGCCGGTGCCCCTGGTACACCACGGCTCCCATTTTTTCTAATCGCGTTGTTATACCAGTTAGGTTTAAGTCCGAGCCGGAAACGCGGTAACCCATTTTCAGAAGTACCCTGGCAATGGCGCTCATACCTGCTCCGCCGATACCTACGAAATGAATGGTTTCATCCACGAAAGTTCCCCCTTCAAACCCCCTGTCCCACGCTTTCCGCTCTTAATTGATATCGAGTCCTACGCCCTAACATTTTATGCCCTTGTAGAGGGGGCCGTTACTCGACACCCTTCAGCCCCTTTGACCTGCCTCTGGACAACCTTTGCACCCAATCAACAAGGTCATCAGTGGCCCGCGGCCTTCCAACCGCCCTGCTGGCCTCGGCCATGACGGCCAGCCTCCCTGGCTCATCCAGGATTGCGACCACGGTCCGCGCCAGCAGCTCACCGTTCAGATCCCGGTCATCAAGGACCACGGCACCCCCGTGCCGGGCCACAGCCTGAGCGTTTGCCCGCTGGTGGTCATTGGCAACATTGGGCGAAGGAATCAATACCGCCGGGATTCCGAGGGCACAGATTTCAGCCAGGGTCATGCCGCCGGCCCGGGAAACAACCAGGTCGGTGGTGGCCCAGGCTTTTTCCACCTGGTATAGATAAGGTACAATACTAAGATTTCCATATCTTTCTTTTCCTATACCCTGTCCTTCAAGCTCCTTGGTTACCCAGTGGAAGTATTCCCGCCCCGTAACGTAGAGAATCTGGAGGCCTTTACGGGAAAGCAGGGTCCTCACGGCCCCGATCATGGCCTGGTTTATGCTTTTTGCCCCCCGGCTTCCCCCGAAGACAAAAAGGGTAAGCTTGTCCGGATCTAGGCCAAGGGCCCTGGCTGCCGCCGCCCGGTCCTGGCTCAGGATTTGCGGGCGAACGGGATTACCGGTCACTACTACCCGTGTCCGGCGGGGGAAGTAGGAACGCGTGTCATCGAAGGGCACGGCAACCACGCTGGCAAAACGGGCCAAGGCCCGGTTTGTTAATCCGGGAAACGCATTCTGTTCCTGGAGCAGGATAGGGATCCGGCACAAAGCGGCAACCAGTACTACCGGGCCGCAGACATAGCCTCCGGTTCCCACCACCACGTCCGGCCGGAACCGCCTCACGATACGGTAGGACTGGGCACACCCCCTGGCCGCTGCAAAAAAGCCAGAGAGCAGCTGAACCGGGGTTTTCCCCAGGAGCCCCCGAACAGTGATGGTTTCAAAGGGGATCCCTTCCCTGGGTACAAGGTCCGCCTCGAGGCCATCCCTCGTCCCCACATAGAGAAGCCTTACCCCTACGATCCTTTCCTTGAGCCTGTTGGCAATGGTCAGGGCGGGGTAAATGTGGCCTCCAGTGCCCCCGCCGGTCAGTAGGACCCTCATTTATCTAAACCCCTTCCAGTGGTTTCAAGTCAGTGCACAGTGTGCTTGGAGATGTTGAGCAGGATGCCGACCCCAGTGAGGGTGAAAACCAGGGAAGAACCACCGTAGCTCAAGAAGGGGAGGGGAATGCCAGTAATGGGTATCGAGCCCGTGACGACGCCGATATTGATCAGGGCCTGGAGGGTAATCATGGTAGTAATCCCGACCGCCAGCAAGCTTCCAAAGCGGTCGGGGATGGTTAATGCCACCCGGTAGCCCCTCCAGGCCAGGAAGAAGAAAAGAACAATCACCGTCACCCCTCCAAGAAACCCCAGTTCCTCAGCCAGAACGGCAAAGATGAAATCTGTGTGCTGTTCTGGAAGGTAAAACCATTTCTGCCTGCTTCTTCCCAATCCGACCCCGAAAATACCTCCCGACCCCAGGGCATAAAGGGATTGGATGATGTGATACCCTGACCCCAGCCGTTCTGACCACGGGTCGAGGAAAGCGAAAAAGCGGCGGCGGCGGTAGTCCGCGCTAAAGACTGCCACCAGGAGGAGGGGAACACTGCCCGCACCCAGCAGGAAAAGGTGCAGCAACCGGCTCCCGGCGGCAAAAAGCATGACAGCTACGGTTCCGGTGATGGCCACCGCCGTGCCCAAGTCCGGTTCGAGAAGAATCAAAAGGAATACTACCCCCAGAATCACCACGATGGGAACAATACCCCGGAAAAAGTCCGTCACCCGGTCCCCGATCCTAGTCAGGTGGTCGGCCAGAAAAATGACAAAGATCAGCTTCATGAGCTCGGAAGGCTGGAAGGATATTGAACCCAAGCCGAGCCAGCGCCGGGCCTCGTGATACTCAATGCCAACCCCCGGAACCAGGACAACAACGAGACCAGCAAGACCCAACAGCATCAGACCCTTCGCCCAACGCTGCAGGTGCCAGTAGTTGATATTCATCACCAAGACCATGGCTGCCAACCCGATGGCACTCCACGCAAGCTGCCTCTTGAGGTAGAAATAGCTGTCATTGTACTGCCATAAGGCCCGGATGGAACTTGAACTCAAAACCATGATCACACCCAGGCCCAGCAGCGTCAAGACCGTAAAAAGAATACCCAGGTCCGGTGAACCTCTCCTCTCCAGCATGGGCACAAACCCTCCGGTCCGATCCTTTAACCTCGACCCGGCCCTTACCAAGACAAACGACGGCCTCCTCTTAGTGCAGTGATTCCACCAGTTAGTGCAGTGATTCCACCACCGGCCAGGTGGCACCAAGGAGACCAAGAAGTCCGAAGACCAGGGCCGCAGTCCAAAAGCGGTAGACAACCTGTCTTTCCGTCCAACCCACCAGTTCAAAATGGTGGTGAATAGGGCTCATACGCCAGAGCCGGCGCCCGGTCAGGCGGAAATACAAAACCTGCAGGATAACCGACAGGGCTTCAATGACAAACAACCCGCCAACCAGCACCAGCAGAAGCTCGGTCTTGGTGAGGACGGCCACCGCCGCCAAGGCTCCCCCCAAGGCCATGGAACCTGTATCACCCATGAATACCTGGGCCGGATGGAGATTGAAACGCAAAAACCCGGCTGTGCCCCCGACCACGGCCAGGCAGAAAAGGGCCAGTTCCGGGCGTCCAGCCGCGAGAGAGAGGAGAAAATACACGGCGAAGGCCACCATGGAAGCTCCGCCGGCCAGGCCATCCAAGCCATCCGTAAGGTTGACGGCATTGGCTGTTCCCAGAACCACCAGGACCACGAAAGGTAGGTACCACCATCCCAGGTCAATAACCACGCTGGAAAAAGGCACCACGACCCAGCTCCCTAACCCAAGTTCCAGGGCAGCCAGGCCCAAGAGAACCGCCAGAAGCAGCTGGCCGAAAAGCTTAACCCGGGCCTTCAATCCCAGGGGGCGGTTCAAAGCCACCTTAAGATAGTCATCGACAAGTCCCAGAAGCCCGTACCCCCAGGTTAAACCCAGGGCAAGCCAGAGAATTGGGGTTTTTTTGGCGTAAAGTAAGGTTGCGACCGTGAAGGCCAGGATAAACATAACCCCTCCCATGGTAGGGGTTCCGGTCTTGGCCAGGTGTCTTCGCGGCCCTACGGCCCGGACGCGTTGGCCAAACTTGAGCCGGCGCAGGTAAGGGATGACTACAGGACCCAAGAAAAGGGAGACGGCAAAGGCAAGCAGCGGTGTGTAGAGGAACTGGTTCATCTTTGTCTAACCTCCAGGGTTTGGTGTACTTGGCTTTTGCCTGCCTCGGAGGGCCTGGACAACCCGCTCCATGCGCATCCCCCGGGAACCTTTGACCAAGACGACATCCCGGTCTTTGACAAGGACAGGCACCACGCGAACCGCCTCTTCAGTGTGGGCACAAAAGACGACCTTGTCATCCGGTAACCCTACAGCCCGGGCTCTTTCTCCAATGATGGCCCCAAGTTCTCCAACCACCACCAGGAGGTCAACTCCGCTGCGGACCACCGTCTCTCCCACCAGGCGGTGACCCTCTTCGGTATAACTACCCAACTCCAGCATATCCCCCAGAACAGCAACCTTGCGCCTTGTTCGTCCCATTAAACTCAGGGTGTGGAGAGCCGCCCGGGTAGAGGTTGGACTGGCATTGTATGTATCGTTGATGATCACAAGCCCGTCCTGCCTCACGATCTCCGTCCTCATCCCAGCGGAGGCAAAACCGGCCAATCCTTCCACGATATCCTGGACCGGTATCCCCAGGGCAATTCCTACCCCGGCCGCCGCGAGGGCGTTGAGGACATTGTGGTGCCCGGGAACCGGCAGCACAACACGAGCGTCTCCGCCAGGAGTGATAAGGGTAAAGGTTGAACTGCCATCCTCCCGGACCTGGATCTCTTTCGCCCTTACCTCAGCCCGCAAATCAGTACCGTAAAAAATCACCCTTCCCGGGGCGCGGCCGGCAACCTTCCGAACCATGGGATCGTCACCGTTCAGAACAGCCACCCCGTGCACAGGTAATGATTCCAGAAGTTCAGCCTTGGCTGCAGCAATGTTATCACGGGTTTTCAGCAACTCAAGATGGGTCTCACCAATCCTGGTGATTACCCCCAGGGTTGGACGGGCAATACCGCAGAGGACCCTGATTTGCCCTTTCCCGCGCATGGCCATTTCCAGAACAGCCGCTTCGTGTTCCGGCTTGAGCCGGAAAAGGGTGAGAGGAAGACCGATTTCTGTGTTGTAGTTGCCCTCGGTTTTCAGGGTTCGGTAGCGGCGGGCCAGGACACCGGCAACCATTTCCTTGGTGGTTGTTTTCCCGACACTACCGGTAACCCCAACGACATGGATGTCATACCTGTCCCTCTGCACGCGGGCCAGGTCACCGAGGGCTGAAACTGTGTTCTCCACCTGGATCACGGCCTCTTCGCCCTCTCCCACAGTGCCCACCGGCCACCTGGAGACCAAAGCCGCCCGCGCTCCCCTGCCGAAGGCTTCAGAAACAAAATCGTGTCCGTCAACCCGTGAGCCGGGAATAGCCACGAAAAGATCCCCTTTCTTAACATCCCGGCTGTCGATAGCCACCCCCTCTACAGTCAGCCACCGGTTACCGGCCCTCAGTTCTCCACCCGTTGCTCCCAAAATCTCTTGCACGGTAAACAAACGGCATACCTACCCTCTTTTTTTCTTAACTGTACATGACCCTATTTCTTGCCACCTTGTGCCAGCTTTTCCCTGATGGCTTCACGGGCCACTTCCCGGTCGTCGAAGTGAACGGTACGGGTACGGAAAATCTGGTAGGTTTCGTGGCCCTTTCCTGCAATGAGCACAACATCATCCCTCTGTGCCACCTGGACCGCCCTCCGGATGGCAGCAGCCCGGTCTACTTCCACCTCAAAGCTGCCACCTCGGACCCTCTCAGCACCGGGAACAATCTCGGTGATAATCCCCTCCGGGTCCTCGCCACGCGGGTTGTCAGAGGTGATGACCACATGATCGCTGTACCTGACCGCGATTTCCCCCATCAGGGGCCTTTTCCCCCGGTCCCGGTCACCACCGCAACCAAAGACCGTAATCAACCTCCCTCGGGTAAACTCGCGGACAGTGCGCAGGACGTTTTCCAGGCTGTCGGGAGTATGGGCGTAATCCACCAGGACCGTAAAATCCTGGCCTTCATCCACCGGTTCCATCCGGCCCTGGACCCCCCGCACCTGTTCCAGGGCCTTTTTCACGGTTGCCAGCTTAACACCCTCCCTGGTGGCCACTGCCACCGCCGCCAGGGCATTGTAAACATTGAACCGGCCTGCAAGGCTCAGGTTGAGAGGTACGGCCCCCACTGGAGTCCGGGCCACAAAGGAAACCCCTTCGGGTCCCATTACCAGGCCGCCAGCGGTAACATCGGCTTCTGCCTCCAGGCCGTAGGTCAGGACGGGCGCGGTGGTTTTTTGGCGAATGTACTCAAAATTAGGGTCATCGGCATTAAGGACCGCCAGTTTCGGACTCTTGGGCCAGCCAGCAGTTTCTTTTACCCCAGGACCCAGACCGGAAAAGAGTTTGGTCTTGGCATCAACATAGTCCTGAAAGTGATGGTGAAAATCCAGGTGGTCCTGGGTGATATTGGTCAAAACTGCGACATCAAACTCGCAGCCGGTGACCCGCCCCAGTTCCAGGGCATGGGAAGAAACCTCCATCACGGCATATTGGATGCCTTCCTCCACCATCTGCGCCAGAAGCCTCTGCAGGTCAAGGGATTCGGGTGTTGTCCGCGTGACAGGAATCCTCTTTTCGCCGATGATATGGTTGATGGTACCGATCAACCCCACCCCGTAACCGGCTTCAAGCAGGATGGCCCGTATCAAGTGGGTGGTGGTAGTCTTGCCGTTGGTACCGGTGACAGCCACCAGGCGCATCTTATCCGAGGGGTGATGGTAAAACCGGGTCGAGAGTCTTGCCAGGCCCTGCCTGGTGTCTGGAATGATAACTAAGGTCACACCCGCCGGTACAGGGACCTCCCGTTGGGCTACGACGGCTACTGCTCCACGCTCGACAGCCTCGGTGATAAAGTCATGCCCATCATAAGTAAATCCTTTGATGGCCACAAACAAGTCACCCGGTTTAACCTCCCGGGAATCATAGGCTATTCCATTAATCTTGATTTTTTCGACCACGCCCCGAATTTCTTTCTGGGGTAAGGCCCTGGCCAGTTCTCCAAGCTCCATCCTGATTCCTCCCATTACCCCGAATAAAGGACAGTAAAAGGCCCTTCCTTTCTAGTTATTATTTCCAGCACCCCATACCTTAGTCATTTAGTCTCTTTCCCCCGGCTGAACCGGTTCCTCTCGTGACCGCGGGTCCTTGAAGACCACCCTAACCGCAGTACCCTGCTGAACCCTTTGACCTGGGGCCGGGTTCTGGATGACAGCCTTCCCGCTCCCCTCTGGCTGCATCCGGAGACCCATTTTCCCGAGGATTTCAGCTGCTTCCCTCATGGTCATGCCGCGCAGGTCGGGAACTTCCACCTGCGCTGCTTCATCCTGTCCCCCTCTTTCCGGTACCCCCGGCACCTGAAGGGTTGTTTGTAAGAGCACCCTCGTTCCGGGCGGGACTTCCACCCCAGAAGGCGGAACCTGCTCCAAGACAAGATCCCCTTTACCCTGAACGCGGGCCACCAGGCTCTCTTCCCGCAGAATTTTAACCGCCTCATCGACAGGCAGGTTAACAACACTCGGAACCACTGCCATCAGCGGGTCTTCTCCGAGATGGCCAGGTGGGACCCAAGGTTCTTCTTTCTCCTCGTACCGGGCCGGTACCTCCAGGTAGTGGAGGGAATCCCGCATCACGGCAGCAAATACCGGTGCCGCTACGATCCCGCCGTAGTGAGCTCCCTGGGGTTCGTCGAGCATCACCAGGGTCGCCAGCCTGGGATCATCCACCGGTCCAAACCCAGCAAACCAGGCGACATAGATTCCATCAACACCCTGGATCTTCTCCGCCGTCCCGGTCTTTCCAGCTAGGCGGTACCCTTCAACCCTGGCCTGCTTTCCGGTACCACGGAGGATGACCCCTTCCATCGCCTTCTGGATCTCTGCCGCCGTGGACGGGGAGATAACCTGTCGAATAACCTCGGGCCGGACCTCCTTCACCACGTTTCCGTCCCGGTCCAGGAAGCGTTTCGCCAGGTGCGGCCTCATCAGCTTCCCGTCGTTGGCAATGGCTGCCAGGGCGCTGACCAGCTGGAGCGGTGTTACGGCGAGGGTCTGGCCGAAAGACATAACTGCCAGGTCGAGTTTCTTCATCTCTTGCACCGGCTTGATGACCCCCCTTGCCTCACCCGGAAGGTCGATACCGGTTTGAGAGGTTAATCCAAAGTCTTCAACGTACCGGAAAAATTTATCAATCCCCAGTGCCAGGCCCATTTGGATCAAGGAAACATTACAGGACCTCTCAATGGCCCCGTAAAAGCTGACACTCCCGTGGCCGGTGATACAGCCGATGGGCCACCCCGAAACCACTATCCCGCCGCCACAGGCAAAGTAACTGCCCACGTGTACAACCCCTTCCTCGAGGGCAGCGGCAGCAGTAATGGGTTTAAAGGCTGAACCAGGGTGAAAGGCATCAGAGATGGCTACGATCCGGCGGTTAGCAGCCGGGTACTCCTGGTATTCGTTGGGGTCAAAGGTTGGCCTGATGGCCATGGCCAGGATCTCCCCGGTCTTGGGGTCCATGACGATCACCACGCCCTTCTTGGCCCCCGTTTGAGCCATGGCGGCATCCAGTTCCCTCTCGGCAATAAACTGGATTGTTTCATCCAAGGTAAGGATCAGGTCATATCCGTCCTGGGGAGGAAGATACCGGTGCTCAGCCTGTGGGATTTCTTGGCCACGGGCATCGAACTCCATTACAACCTTCCCCGGTTTCCCCCTTAAGTTCTCGTCATAGGCCAGCTCGATTCCCTCCAAACCCTGGTTGTCAATTCCCGAAATACCAAGGACATGGGCTGCCAGGGTTCCTTTCGGGTAGAACCTCTTGGAATCCTGGGTCAGGTAGATGCCCGGCAGTTCCAGGTCCTTTAATCTTTTTGACATCGTCTCACTTATTTTCCTCTTGATATAAACAAAAGCCGTTCTACTGCGAAGTTTTTCTAAGATTTCATGGTAATCCATCTCCAGGACCTCGGCCAGAACGGCGGCTTCTTTTTCAGGGTCAGGCACCTGGGAGGGGGCCGCCCAAACCGTATCCACGTTGATGCTAATGGCAAGCTCCCGGCCCCGACGGTCGTAAATAATACCCCTTTTTGCCTGAACCTGGAGGTCTCGCATCCGCACCTCAACGGCTTCGGAACGGAGTTCTTCCCCCAAGACAAACTGAATATAGGCCAAACGACTGATAAGTCCCACGCTCAGTACTAGGGTAAAAAGAAAAACGAGGAAGACCCGTTTCCTCATGCCTAGACCTGAAACCTGGGACAACGCGGCCACCCCCTAATCACTCACCACTACAGGTATGGCAACTACTTTTCACTGGCTTCAACCCTTCCTCCCCCCCCAAAGAGGCTGGCTGCCAGGTGGCTTACCTTTTTAATCAAGCTGGAGTATCCCCTAACCTCCTGTTCGGCCGGGTTGTCCCGGGGTAAGGAATTTTCGCTGCCGATACCGGTGGCCGCATAATACCGGACCTCGTTGGGCCGGTACATGCCTAGTCGCTCCCTGGCCACCCTTTCAATCCGCTCAGGTGCTTCCAAGCGGGCAACTTCCAATTTCAACCTGCGGTTCTCCTCCTGGAGGGCGGCAACGGCTTCTTCCATTTCCGCTAACCTATAGCCCATTTCAGCCATGACCGTGTAGCGCGACGTGACAAACAGGCCGAGAAAGACAGCCAAGATCAAAAGGGCCAAATTGACACCCACGGTGCGGACGTCAGCCGTTGGCCGCGGTCTTTTCTGCCCTGCCCGGGCAAGCTTTGTCTTCTGAGCATAGCCCATCACCTGGGGTGAAGTCCTCTTGGCCACTAACAAATGTATTCGCCCTCCTTTCCTTTTAGAACGAAACTAAAGTTTCATAACGGCCCGCAGTTTCGCACTGCGCGCCCTGGGATTCCACCTCACTTCTGCCGGGCTGGCCGTGACAGGTTTAGTCGTTAGGACCTCTACCTGTTTTTTACCGTTGCAGCGGCACACGGGTATTCCCGGTGGACAGGTACAGTCTGCGGCGAGCTTCTGAAAGGTCTTTTTGACGATCCGGTCCTCCAGGGAGTGAAAGGAAATCACACAGACCCTCCCTCCCGGCCGACAGAATTCAACCGCCACCTCCAACGCCTTGTCCAGGTTGGTCAGTTCCTCGTTGGTGGCAATCCTGAGGGCTTGAAAGGTTCTCCGGGCGGGGTGAGGGCCCCTGCGCCTGGCGGCGGCCGGGATGGCCCCCTTGATAATCTCAACCAGTTCACCGGTCCGCTCGATTCTCCCCCGACGACGGGCGGAAACAATCGCCTCTGCAATCCGCCGGGCCCATCTCTCCTCACCGTAAGACTTAATGATCCTCGTCAGGGCCGTCACCGGTAATTCATTAACCAGGTCCGCGGCGGTTGTTCGGGCCCCTGGATCCATCCTCATGTCCAGGGGCGCATCTTTCTGGTAGGTAAAACCACGACCAGGGTCATCCAACTGGAGGCTGGAAACCCCAAGGTCGAAGACCACCCCGTCGACCGCCCGGACCCCCAACTTTTCCAGAAGCCCCTTCAGGTCCTTGAAATCGCCCCTTACCAGACTTACCCGGGAAGAAAAGGGCTCAAGTCTCTTCCCGGCTGCCTCAAGAGCAGTTGGGTCTCGGTCAATACCAATCACGCGGCCGGTTGTCCCTGCCCTGGCCGCTAGGGCCCAGGTATGACCCCCACCCCCCACGGTGCAGTCCAGGTAGAGGCCGCCCGGTTTCGGGGCCAGAAAGTTGATAACCTCCTTCAAGAGAACCGGTTCGTGCCTGTACTCCATCGGTGGCACCTGCCTTATGGAAACTGGAGTCGAACCAGGTTCAAACCGAAATCTCAGATCTCAAGGTCGAGGTCAACAATCTTCTCGGCAAGCTCCTCGTACGAAAGCTCTGTTTTCTGACTGTAGTTCTCCCATTCACTTTTACTCCAGATTTCCACCCGGTTGGAGACACCGATCACCACAACCTCCTTCTCCAGGCGGGCGTACTGCCTGAGAT
>SESX01000259.1 GCA_004367365.1 Candidatus Acetocimmeria pyornia | reverse complement strand
ATGTGTTCAAGGCATTAGGGCTTAGGCCTCCGTCGCGGGTACAAGTTGTGCCGCCTGTCTAAAGTTATCGGTAACTTTGGTGTTGTGGTACGTGGCCTTTGTATCCCCGGAAACCATTGAGTTTTCGGGATTCTTCAAGGTTCAGGTCTCAAACTTGGGTCAGGACCTTGTTCTAATGCCCAGAGTTCGGCGCCAAATTGCCAGGTAACCCGGCCGGCAAACAGCTGGCAAACCGGAGATTTCAGGTGTAGGTTAGCTGGTTAATTCATTTGTGAGAGCCGGTGAATTTTTCCCGGCCAATCCTTGCGGCAATTTGTGTCAGTCAATTTTCCTTTCAATTGCTAAAGCCGTTGGGGTACTTGAATACCTTTCCTTCCCAGTTTCTGATGAGCACGTAGTCCTTGCCCATGGAGACCAGGTACTGGGGTGCAATGGGCGTCTTGCCGTGCCCCTCGGGCGCGTTGATAATGTACCAGGGGATGGCGAGGCCGGAAGTATAGCCCCTCAGGTGTTCCATAATTTCCATGCCTTCCTGGACGGTGGTTACAAAGTGCGTGGTTCCCCGCACCGGCTTGGCATGGAATATATAGTACGGCCGTACGTAGATTTTCAGGAGCTCGTGGTTAAGCTTTTTCATTACGTGCGGGTCGTTGTTGATGCCTTTTAGGAGGACGGCCTGGTTTCCTAAAGGAATACCGGCTTTGGCCAAGCGCCTGGTGGCCCGCAGCGCGTCTTTGCTGACTTCTTTGGGATGGTTGAAATGCGTATTCAAGTACAGGGGGTGATGCTTTTCCAGCATGTCACAGAGCTCTTGCGTGATTCTTTGGGGCATGGTCACCGGCGTGCGGCTGCCGATGCGCTTGATTTCCACGTGGGGTATGGCATCCAGCTCGGACAGTATCCAGTCGATCCAGCTGTCAGACAAGGTCAGCGGGTCCCCGCCGGTCAAGAGCACGTCGCGAATTTCGGAGTTTTCCCTGATATAGCCAATGGCTTCTTGTATCTCCTTCATGGGTGCGGGGGCATCCACTTCCCCGATGTTACGCCGGCGCTGGCAGTGGCGGCAAAACATGGCGCACTGGTTGGTAACGTTGATAATCAGCCTGTCGCCGTATCGCCTGGTGATCCTGGGTGCGGGAGAAGTGTACTCCTCGGCCATGGGGTCCTGGTCGCCCCAGGTATCCTGAATCTCCTTGATACTTGGTATCCCCTGCATGCGCACCGGGCAGCGCGGGTTGTCCGGTTCCATCAGGCTTAGATAATAGGGGGATACGGCCCAGCGGTATTTTTCCCCCACTTTGGCGATTTCCTCTTCCTCTTCCTTGGAAAGGTGCAAAAGCTCCTTCAGGATAGCCACGTCGCTGATGCGATTCTGTACCTGCCATTGCCAGTCTTCCCACTGTTCTTCGTTGGCATTGAAGTATTCCATGATCCGGGCCTTGTTTTCCTTGTAGATTTCCTCGAGCTTGAAGCCTGTTTCGATGTTTTCCCGTGCTTTCAGGTAAGGCTCAATTCTTTCTCTTAATTCTCTTGCCCTTTTCCAGGCAATTTCCCTTTTGTCGGTTCCGGTTACACCCATTTTTTTCACCTCTGGCAAAGAATATTAATTAACCGGGGTATCAAGTCAGCTCAGCACAAGTGGTGGTAGAGGTTGAGATACAAGGGTTTAGTAACCGATTGAAAGGTTCCCATACGAATTTTCTGCGGTTGAAGGGGCAACAGAATTTGTCCAAGTAGAGCTGAAGATGTTTGGCCTCCAGTCCATGACAGGTACCGGCGGTAAAGGCCTTGGCGTTGGAACTCATCCAAATACGACTGAAGGTGCTTCTTGTCTAGTCCATGTCTTTGGTGGTCCAACCAAGGGTGGTAAGCGTGGAGGTGGTACAGAAAAAGCGTAGTTGTAGCAGCTCTTTCTCTTGATGAGAAGGGACATCCAAGAGACTTGAAGATGGAGGTAGGTTGTTCTTGATATCAACATCAAGGCTAAAACACTACGGGGAATTTGTTCATCGAAACATCCATACCGGGTCCAAAATTTCAAGCGATGCTTGCCACTCGTATCGAAAATTGGGGGAAGAAGGAAAAACTTTGACCATGAGTTTAAAGTCTACGATCCCCATGAGGATACCCAGGTTTTTAAGGTGCTTGATACCTGTGATTGGGAATGCCAAAGCTTTTGTAGGAAGGAACATAGATTGAGGGCGTCATTGATTTTGACAAGGTTGGATAGTATGCATTTTCGCATTACCCCAGCCAA
>SESX01000258.1 GCA_004367365.1 Candidatus Acetocimmeria pyornia | reverse complement strand
GTACGCACGGTTCTGTGAGAGGGATGGCGCTAGCTTGATCACCTAGCGCCACCCTACTCGATTTAGTTTAGAGTCCCGGTTGGTGTGCCTCTCTGATGTTTCTCTAGGGTTTTGAACCTTCACTTCTGGCACTTAGGCTGCCTGTCTTGGACGGCGGAAAGGCTTGCTACCTGTGTCGTTCCTGGCTGCACTGCCTTCCGGTGGCAGGAGTCCTGACTCGGCCAGCATCCACTCGATGAAGACACCATACCCGCGTGTTGGGTTGTTAACCATGACATGGGTTACGGCTCCGACTAACCGGTTATCTTGAATAATCGGGCTCCCACTCATTCCCTGGATAATCCCACCGGTGATGCGGAGCAGGTTGGGGTCGGTGATTTCCAGGATGAGGCCTTTTTCAGCTGGATTGGGTTGGGGAAAGACTTCCCTGATTTTCACCTCGAAACGCTGTAGTTTCTTACCCTTAACAACAGTGATGATTTCAGCCGGCCCTGTTTTTACTTCTCCCATCAGGGCAATAGGGACCGGGGTTGGGAAAAGAGGGTTTTCGGGCACGGTATTAAGATCCCCGATGATGCCGAACCTCGTATTTTTTTCGATGTTTCCCAAGGGTTCTTCCCGGGCGGCAAAGACCCCGAGCTTCTCTCCCGGGTGACCCACACTTCCCGTTTGGATTCCTGAAATATTAGCTTCGACAATACTTCCTTCCCTGAGATCGAGGGTAAGGTTTGTCTTTCCATCGGTGATGGAGTGGCCCAAGGCACCGTAGATGCGGGTCTTGGGGTCGTAATAGGTCAGGGTTCCCACTCCGGCGGTCCCGTCTTTGACGTAAAGACCGATCCGGTACTTGCCCGAGGGATGGTGTTTAACCGGACGGACCGTCTTCTCAATGAGGAGATTCTTTCTTCTGATTGTAAGGTTTACTTCACTTCCCCGGCGACCGGCCTGGTCGACCAGGGCCGCCAACTGTTGGGCGTTGCGCAGGACCTGACCATCTGCCTGAAGGATAACATCTCCCACCACGATCCCGTTTTCAAAGGCCGGAGAGGAGCGTCCCTCTTCGTTTTCGATGGCAGCGTGTCCGGTAACCAGCAGCCCTTTTGATCTAACCAAGACTCCGATGGAGTGGCCACCGGCCATCACCTCCATCCTGGGAACCACGTCAACTACGATCTGACGCCACTGGAACATTCCACCCAGCAGGCTCAGGTTGAGGACAGTTCTACCTGTTTTCAAAGGCCTCAGGGTGAGCTGTTTCTGGGCAAGTCTTTTCCAACCGTTTTCCTCTACCACTTCACCCGCAATTTCCACCAGGCCACGACCGTCGGTTTTAATGTAAAGTTCCAGGGGAAGGTTAATATCAAGGGTGTGGTCCTGTCCCTGGGTGACGCGCAGGTAAGTTGGAAAGTTAACGAAGGTTCTGACCTGGGGGCTGTTGGCCAGAACAACCACCAGCCCGATGAGGAGCCAGGCAACCAGTACTTTCCTGGTTTGTTTCGTCAAATACTCACCCCTTTTCTCCTGGGAAGTTTGGAAGTATCTGTAAACTACAGCCCTTTGATGGCGAGCAAGAAAAACGAGGCGAAAGTTTTTCGAAGACTGGTTGTCGCTATCTGATAGGGCCGGAGGAATAAAGGCCCCCAACAAAGGACGCCTGGTTGGCAACGCGAGTAGTGAAGGAGGCGTTCCTACTGGCCCAGGCCGTCCGAAGTCAGAATTGTGCTGATGGTCAAAGATCTGCGAGTTGGTCAAAGACCGGCGCAGAGAGAAAAGCCAGGAGAAATGGCCCGGGCCGGTTCAAGGTCCGGCAAAAGGTTCATTCCGGTGAGAGGGGCAGTAACCGTGAGAGAAAAAAGGATTTGAGCGCTCAAATCACCCGGTCGACCGGGATTAAACCCTGAACCTGGAGCTTTCATACCTGGAAGTTAAACTGTCCAGTAAGGCGGGTGATTATGCGACGATGGCAACATAAGCTGACGGTAGTCTTTACCCGGTTTGCCACCGTGTCTGGTGTTTAGAGCCATTTGTAACGTTGTTTTTGGGGTAAGTACACCTACAGGGGAAACATTGACATAAACTATTTTCAAAACAAAGCTGACTTTACACCTTCTGAACAAGCGCTCCCATGCCACGGGCTGCCGGGAGAGAGTACCCTTTACCGGGCCTGAGGGTACTCCGAGTGGACAAGAACCGTACTTCAGCGGTTCTGGCTGTCCCGGTTAGGACCGGTCGGGCTGCTAGAGGTAGACCAGACCAAGGGATGAGAAAGGCTTGTGAAAGGGCTGGATACGGGCGGTGCATGAGGTCAGATGGGGAGCGAAATACTAGATGGGAACCACGATTAGGTGACCCTGGCGGGGGTTTAGGATGCGGATC
>SESX01000257.1 GCA_004367365.1 Candidatus Acetocimmeria pyornia | reverse complement strand
CCTCTCAAAGCGCTCCCGGAGCGCAAGGAGCCTCTGTCGACCGGCAGCCCCTTTTTCAACCATCCACCCGGCGCCCAGGTCCGAAACTCGATGGTTCTTGAGGTCGAAAACCTGGCCCGAAGCCGGGATTTCGGCCTTAAGACCGAAAACCTTCTTGATTTGACGGCCTAACTCACCGGAGGCTTCCTTCTCCCCGTGAACCAGAAAGATCCTCTGGGGCAGGCGGGAGAAGCCTTCTAACCATTCCAGGAGCCCCTTCTGGTCAGCGTGAGCAGAAAAACCGGCCAGGGTTTGGATCTCCGCTCGAACCTGAACCTCCTCCCCGTAAATCCTTACTTTTTTTACCCCTTCCTGAAGCCGCCTACCCAGGGTACCCTGGGCCATGAACCCCACGATGAGGACCGTGCACTCGGGACGCCACAGGTTATGCTTAAGGTGGTGCTTGATGCGGCCCGCCTCGCACATACCGCTGGCAGAAATGATAACCCCACCACCTTTGAGGCTGTTTAAGGCCTTGGATTCTTCGGTGGTCCGTGTAAACCCAAGACCGGGAAAACGTAAGGGGTCATCGCCGCTGAATAACATCATGGACGTTTCCCGGTCAAAGCACTCTGGATGCCGCCGGAAGATCTCTGTGGCCGAAATAGCCATTGGGCTGTCGATATAGACCGGAATCGGGGGAATCTGACCCGATTCCACCAGCTGGTTCATGGTAAAGATCAATTCCTGTGTTCTTTCCACGGCAAAAGCGGGTATGATGACATTACCCCCGCGCTCAACAGTCGAACGCAGAATGCAAACCAGCTTTTCCACACTAAATTTCTTATCCTCGTGCAAACGGTTACCGTAGGTGGATTCAACCACTAGAACATCTGCGTAATCCACTGGTACAGGGTCACGGATAATGGGCTGGTCCTTGTTGCCCAGGTCCCCACTGAAAACAACCTTTGTTGTCCCCTTCGGCTCGGAAGCAAAAACTTCGACCATTGAAGAACCCAGGATATGACCGGCATCCAGAAAACGTACCCGTACCCCGTGGCCCAGGTCGACTTCTTCCCCGTAATGGACGGGTTGAAATCTTTCAAGGGACGAAACGGCTTCCTCCATGGTGTACAAAGGTGCGACCGGTTTCTTTCCGGCTCGCTTTGCTTTCCTATTTTGCCACTCTGCCTCCATCTCTAAAATATGCGCGGCATCACGAAGCATAATCTGGCACAAATCAAAAGTTGCCGCCGTGCTCAAGACTTTTCCCTTGAATCCCTTTTTGTACAGGAGCGGGATCCGTCCACTGTGGTCAATATGGGCATGGGTAAGCAGTAGGTAATCAATGGAATCGACTTCAAAATTGAAGGGCTCAGAATTTCGTCCCTCAATTCCATCTTTACCCTGAAACATCCCACAGTCAACCAGCAAGTTGAGGCCATTGACTTTGAGGTGAAAGCACGAACCTGTAACAGACCCGGCCCCACCCAAAAAACTGATTTCCACTTTTCTCCTCCTACCCAGCTTCATGCTGCCAGTGTAGTTCTTGTTCGACAACTCCGGTTCTTTTCCTGCGTTGGGAACCCTACCCGTCTGTACAGAAAAGAACCTAGCGGCTCAACAAAACCAGGCCAAGGACCATCACAATCCGCCCGGCAGGTCTTATCCGAGGTCATCCTATGTTCACCAGAGCGCGTGGCGTCGGAAGATTCCCATGGGCAGGTACAGGAGGGCCGTGTTGGAAATCCTGGGCAGACGAAGTCCATGGTCCAGGATTACAGCCCAGAAAGCCCGTGGGACAGAAAAGAGAAAGTAAAAAGCCCTGAAGGGATCAGGGCTTCTGAAAAAACGGCAGCAGGGTTTGTTGTGGCACAGGGGAGCAACAACAGAACCGGCTTCAGCTTATATTGAAGGCGAAAATTCTTAGAGATGGTTCCTTGGTCGCTGGGCTAAGCGTTGGGCCTGTGGATTACGCTGAAGGTCGTCAAACCTGGCTGGATTTATCCCTATTTCCGCGGCGACCTCGTACTGAAACCTTTCCAGGTTAAAGTTCTGGTCCGGTTTAACCTGCGGGTTAGGAGATCCCACGGCAGGGTTGAGTGCCTGGCGCCTCCTGGCCACGGTTGATTCACCTCCATAAAATTCGTTGAAACTAAAATGATGAGGGAGACGCTATTAGTATTTCACCGGCCCAAATTTTTATGGAAACATCTTTTTTTAAATCTGCAGGAAAAAACCAAGGGTTCTGAGTCAAAATATGTGCAATATTATGTAGTGTGCTCCGTGCCGCTCGCTATGCGGCGGCACCACGGAGGAGGAAAATTAGGAATAAGCCGGTTGTTGCAGTTTACATCAGGGGTACCAACGAAGGGGTAGGCACCGGCTTCCTGAGCGGCGGTCAGCGAACGAGTTCAAAAACCGCAGGCGGCGGAGGACCAGCCGCAGCCACCGCGAGTTTGTGGCTGCGGCCCGGAGCCGCC
>SESX01000256.1 GCA_004367365.1 Candidatus Acetocimmeria pyornia | reverse complement strand
TCGAAGAAGAACTTGGTAGCATCGTTACAGATCCTGTGGAACAACAAGAGATTAAGTTGAAGCGGATTCGGTCTGCGCTAAGGATTGCAGCAATCCAAAAGGAGCGGGCAGACATCATCAAGCTCCTGCTTATTGCTGCAGAAACGGTAAAGACCGATGCGGCTGTCCGAAAGCTAATTATGGAGAATGCCGACTTAGCTCAGACATTCGGCGACCCGCAGACGGTTCAACGGCTCCATCTAGATGTTGGTAGACAAAAGTGGCCAGTCCCCGGTCTCCTTCAATGTGCAAAAGTTCTTTCGCGGTTTGAATCGACGAAGGCAAAAGCCAGTGAGAACCTAAAAGAAGCTCATGGCTGGCTGAGGTGGATCGCAGGCGTTCCGGAGGACCAGCGGCACTTGTATCCTATTGAAAGCAAGGACATCGCGGCCGGCGCGGAGGCTATTCTGCGACTTCAAGGGGCGAAAGCGGCCAAGGACTGGCTATGTAGGTGGAGGCCTCCACGTGTCATCTATGATTGCGCTTACCTTCTTGCTTCATCAGTACTACGAGGGGAAGACGGGAAGAACAATCTGGAACATCATCTCTCGAAGCTGACTGTGCGGGCCGATATTATCCTCGCGATACTTCGGGCCTATAGGGAAGCCAATATAACGCCACCCATCGAGCTTGTAGCGAGAGCGATCAAGGTCTGGTGTCGATTTGGACGGAGCGGACGACGACCGGCTCAAGAAATCCTGCCGGATGGTGTTGTACTTTGTGAAGTGGCTGCACAAGATAAATCATTACAGCCGTTTGTAGCGGAATTGCTAGTCCAGTTCTTGCCCTCCTTGATGAATTACGCCCCCTATTTGTATGGAGACCAGGGCAGGAGCGTTGATGTACTCATCCGCTCACGGATCTTGCACGCCAAGCTCATGGGTAAAGAGGTGGCTGTGGATCTTTTCCTTCCTGAGGAGCTCAAGCAGAAGAGAGAAGATCTTCCTTACTCGGAACGTGAAAAGCTTGAAGGAAGGCGCAGGGAATTCAAGCAAGTCTTTGGTTCCTTGTTACCGGCCTACGAACTTAGAGCGGACGCGCTATTGGGAACCGTTTCGAAAGAGACGTTCGAGAAGCGGTTCAAGAACTGCCTGGCGCAAATTGAACGAGATTACGAAGTCAGGTGGCGTCATGACGCTATGATCATCTATAGAATGATGGCCCTGGCACTTGCCGATGCGGCGCTAATGATTTCCGAAGAACCCGCCAGATGGTTCCGAGAAACGGAAAATATAATTCTGAGAAAAGGTGTGGGAGGATCTATCCTCCTCAAACTTTCGCTGGCCGAGAAGGCAGTTTTCAGACGAGACCTTCATGCCGAGGCACTGCACTTCCTCCATGAGGTCCGTCAGGAATTAGAGCAAGCCCCCGGGACGGCAAGCGAGCAGATAGACTTTCTAGTTCGATGCGCTCGTATCGCTGACACCGTCGACCCAGACGTTGCCGGGTATTACTTTCAACTAGCGGTGAAAGCCGCCTTCGAGGTGGACGAGGAAGCATATGCACAAATCGCCTGCTTGGCTTCGTTAGCTGAAAAAGCTGCAAGCGATCCGCAGTTTTCCGCTCCCGAGCTTGCATACCACTTCGCGCGATTTGCAGAAGACTGCCACCGCCGCATGTACGGATGGGATCATTTCCCATGGGACGACATTCTCAGAGGATTGTCTTTCCTAGATACGGCTTCTGCTTTCGCAGTGCTGAGCCGGTGGGACGATCGTGGAGTTATACAAATTGAGGATGAAATCCTCGCCGTGCTTCTAAGAGGAGTTCAGAGGGGGTTCATTTCACCGGAAACAGCGTGGGCGCTGAGCGTGTTGGCCGCGCCCTTTGATCATAGGTATGAAAACTTCACGACGGCTATTTTGGACCAAGGATTAGCTTCAGGAGAACCAAAACGGACGATAAGGCTCCTCTCGATGATTGCGGAGGACATTCAGCTTTACGCTCCGATTGAGGAGCGTAAGGCCAGAGCGTCTGCGGTGCTCGCCTGGGCCGTAAAACACAGGCTTGACCATTCCCAGGGAGCTGTTTCCCTGATGGAGCTTGTACGCTTCCTTGATCGGAACAAGACAAAAGCCGAGGTTCAAGGCATCAATTGGAGAGACGGGGAATCCCGGAAGACACCGGATTGGGTAAGTGTGTTCGGCAGCCGGACGTTCCTAACACCTGATGAGATTGAATCAGCTATCGACGAAGTTAAGGAATACGATACATACGGCAACTCAACTGTAAAAGAACTTCTAAAACAAATCCAGGTTCGCTGTGGACCGAGAGACTACGTTAGCCAGCTGGATGCCCTTATCAGGGTTGACCCCGAAAAACTTCCCATTGGCATTCTATTGGACGCATTGGATAGTCGCTTTGCAGGATGGAACTCTCATCCTAGTGTACAGCAATGGCGGGAGGCGAACCCCTCGGTCTTCTTGGAGCGACGTTTCGGTGAAATGTTCTTTTATGATAGGTT
>SESX01000255.1 GCA_004367365.1 Candidatus Acetocimmeria pyornia | reverse complement strand
ACCTCCTCCAGGCTGCTCAGCTTCCTTTCGATCTTCCTCGCACAAGAAGAACAAGACATGCCGGAAATTTTAAGGTCAACCCTTTCCAAACCTGTCTCGTAGCCCAGTTCTCTCACAGCCTGGATGATATTTCCCATTGATTGCTGCTCCGGGTTGTACTCCACCCTGACCTTTTCGGCCGCGAAATTGACGTTGGCCGACTCAACCCCTGGCATGCTGTTGAGTTTTTTCTCAATCTTGGCCGCGCACGAGGAACAGCTCATCCCTCTGACCTTGAAGGTTTCCCTTCTTGGCTTACCCCCACCTCTTGGCTTACCGTCATCCACCAAGTTACCGCTCCCTCCCATCCACCCGCCCCTCCTCGGGTAAAGCGGCCCAGGGTAGAACCGGTCCGCTCCAGGACAACCCCAACACCATCCCGGTCCTGACGCCGGAAAACACCGTCGTGTCACCAGGCCAAAAGCCGGTGCAAGCGGTTCACTTGAGCACCCTGGAACCACCGGGAATAGATCCGCAGCTTTTGAAGAACTGTCTTGTGTAACAATATCCCCTGATCAGGGGAGAACTATCATGTTACTTCTCCATCCGACAGGCTGGGGTTTGACACCTAAGAAATTGAAAGCAAATAACAACAGGCAATTCAAGGGACACAAGAAAGGCGTGCCACTACACCGCTTCATATCGTGGAACAGCTGGATCTCTAACACCTCTTGGGGCGGTCTCGTGCCGGCAGCACAAATTTCCTTTCGCTTTCTGGGCTGTGCACGCGCTGGGGGAAAGGCTCCTCTTTTTTCCACCAGAAACTTTTGCAAAGCAACTGGAAACAGTGAAGGCCATTGATGGTACCGGAAATTTTGGGGGTCATAGGCCCCTTTAAGGCAAGAAGGAAGATGGTCCCACGTTACAGCTGAATCCCGGCCCCAAGAAACGAGGGAGTACGAGATGTCAAGGGAGTATAAGGCAGTATGAGGTGTTAGAGGTAAGTACTGGGCAGGGTCATTCTTTTTTCGGCCCCACGGTAAAGAAAAGCCAGAATAAGAAAGGTTGAAGCCACGCTAAAAGCCACCACTGCGGGATAGAAGTTCATGGATGGGAGGTAGGGGTGCAATCCCAACCCGTAATCGGCATAATCGTTAAAAATAAACCAGGCCGCCGCCGGAACAAGGTGAATGCGGCGGACCGGGTAGGTCAACCAGAAGACCAAGGCCTCGGCGGCCATGCCCAAGTGTGAGGAAAAAAGCCAGACGTTCTCAAGGGTGAAGTTACCAGACTCGATCCAGTACAAACCAATAATAAACGCGGTCCAGACACCGTACTTCATGAGCCCCATATAAGCCAAGCCTTCCAACCAGCCGTTTCTCCGGCCAAAATAGAGGTAAACCAGGGCAAGGGCAAGATAGAAGCAGGCCAGGGGGGAGTCTGGAACCACGGGCCAGGCTGAAACCGGGGTCTCTCCAAGCTGGTACCGGTACCAGTAAAAACCATAGAGAGCTCCCAGGAAATTGACAAAGATCAGAAGCTGAATGTAGACCGATTGCCTTGGAACAGCCCTCACCCAACCCAGAATCCCCTTCATCTCTAAAACCCCAGCCCCCTCCAGACAAGCCACGGCCGGTATCTGTCTCCGGCTTCGACAATCCAGGGCTTGACGAAAAACGTCAGGTTTTCCCATCTAGCGCCTTACATTGAGGAGGTAATAGCCAGCGACCAGCAGTACTGCCCCGGCCAACCAAAGCAGAGCCTCAACCCACCACGGGTACCGCCTGGGCTCCTTTTTGACCACTGAAGGTCCAACGTTACCTGCCTTGTCCGGCATTTCTAAAGCCTCCTGCATGTGATAAAGGATACTTCAAGGCGGATTCTTACAAAGGCCTTCCGAGGCACCGATTGAAGCACCTGGTACTCCCACCGCCAGAACTAAGTGTACCACGGTCAGCACTGGTTAACAAGACCGGCACCTTACGGACATTACACTCTCTTTTCTTCTGTTTACCCTCTTTTTCCTCTTTACTCGATTCCTTCAAACCCCCATAGTGACTTTACACTAGGCCCTATGGGTAGGCTTAAAACCGACTTGCCGGCAGAAAATCTATTTCGTGGGGTTCGGTCCCGACCGCCACACGCCCCACCACCTGGTAGTTAGCCGGGTTGATAAAGACGACCTCATTTCCCTCCGCAAGGGTTGCCCAGACCAGGCTCTGGTCTGGTACGAAGGCCAAATGGTTGGGGCTTTTCCCTGCTTCAATGGTAGCTACCCGGGTGAAATCGTTTTCGGCGTCAAAAACTGTAATAGTGGTCGACCCCCTGTTGGCAATCCAAACATAGCGCCCGTCAGGGGAGACCGCTATCCCGTGGGCGCCTACCCCGGCGGGGAAGGTCTTGATGACAACCTGTTTCTCGGTGTCAATGACGGAAACACTGTTGTCCTGGATATTAGCCGAGTATACGTACTTTCCGTCCGGGGAGACTCGGGTTTCATTGGGCCCTTTTCCTACCTTGATGTCGGCAATCACCGTTCCCTGGGCGGTATCAATCACCGA
>SESX01000254.1 GCA_004367365.1 Candidatus Acetocimmeria pyornia | reverse complement strand
GGACCTTGGCGAGGGTATGGACTTCATCAAGCAGGAAGGCTTGGTCATGGAGCAGATGCTGGGGCCCTGGTTCCGGGTCATGTGGTGGCTGGCCGTTTGGGGCGCCCTGATGTCCACGGCGCTGGGTGTTTTGGAGATGTCCGCCCGTCTGACCTCAGATATCATCAAGACCAACTGGCTGCGTGATAACGAGTCCTGGACCTACAGCAAACTGTTTTACCTTGTTCTCTGGTTTCAGACCCTTGCCGGTGTGCTCATTCTCGGTCTTGGACTGAACCAGCCGGTCACCCTGCTGGTTATCGGTGCGTCTCTGAACGGGATCGTGATGTTCCTTTACAGCACGCACCTGCTGTGGATCAACACCAGGATTCTGCCCAAGAGCCTTGGTCCGGGCGCGGCCAGGTACCTGGTCCTGCTCTGGGCGGTGGCCTTTTTCGGCTACTTCTCCATGAAGCTGATTGCCGACATCCCGTCCAAGCTTGGCCTGGTATAAGCTGAAGCTGGTAAGCAAGGAATCGAGCCAAAGCTAGCTCTCCGGAGGGAAGCCCGAAAGGGCTTCCCTTCCGTGTTCGCCCAGTAAGTCTACTGAGCCCATGAGCTGAATGAAGCTTTCTCGTCTAACCGGCGGGAAGACAATCCGTAGGAAAGGGCGCTACTGGCAACCTGGCAACGGTGGGGTCTGGAGGCAGCCGGAGGAAGGACATGGAGCGTAACGTAGGTGGACCGAGGTTGGTCTCTTGCGCGGAGCAGGAAAGCCCAAGCGCTGGATCACTTTGGGAGCTGGGACGGGCGGGGAGAAAACTGCTCAAGGGAGGTGGTTTCCCTGGTAGGGGAGTTCCTGTTTAAGTGTCTTTTGGCCCTGGCTATTTTCATGGTTCTTGCTGCGGCTTTCCATTTCCTTGGACTGGTTTAGTCTTGTTGAAGGGAGCAATAAAATCCAAGAGGGTTGGAAGATTATGTCGGCATTGACAAGATTCTGACGTGTTGTACGATTAATAGTATTCCTTCTTTAAATTGCAAGGGGATAAAAGCTCGAAAAAAGAAGGAATTTGACGGGGACTATCGAAAAATCTGAAGTGGGAAAGTTTTAAATCATAAACCAATATCTAAACCAATAACTTAGGTGAGAAATAGACTGCTGTGAAGTCCTTCCGGGTATCACTCTGGTCTGCGCATTGGTTCTACCCTGCAGGGCGACACAGGTGTGAGTAGGTGGTAATGTGGTTACGCGAGGAACGACAGTTTGGGGGGTGAAGAGAGGTCAAAGAGCAATTCTGACTTGCTTTTGATCAACCTCTTCAAAACTTCATAGTGTTAAGAGTGTTGTACCAACTTGTAATCATCCTGGTTTAGCCGGTCGTGTTCGCCGGCAGCATTGGATTCTGTAAATTTTCGAGTAGCAATTCACACAAGGGTTATAGCATTAATCATGAAAGGGGGGAGGCCCATAGGGTAGCAGTGGAAGTCACAGGTGATTAGGTAAGGAAGAGGCAAGAACTGAACCTGTCTTGGAAAGGAGAGTTAGATTTGGCAGAGCTTAAATCAGGCGTCATGGAAGCAAATGCCATCAAGGAAGGAGATCCAGTACCACACGAAATAGTACCGTGTCACGTACTACCGCCTTTAACGTGGAAGAAAGAGATTCCTGAGTGTAACCTGACCTGGAAGCAGATGATCGGGCCCAGCGTGATCCTGGCTGGTATGGGTCTGGGTAGTGGTGAGTCGGTGCTCTGGCCGTACGTAGCCGCCCACTACGGGTTCGGTCTCTTTTGGGCGGCGGTTATCGGTGTCATTACGCAGTATATCCTGAACCTGGAAATTGAGCGCTGGTCGTTGGTCACCGGTGAGACGGTCTTGACCGGTTTTGCACGCACCGGTAGAGCTTGGCCTTGGGTCTACCTGGCCTGTACCATTATCCCTTACTTCTGGCCGGGCTGGGCCACAGGAGCCGGGGCGGTTATGTCCTGGTTTGTGGGTGGGAGCACTGCCATGTGGGCCGTCATCGGTCTCTTGGCCGTAGGGGTAGCCCTCAGCCTTGGACCGGTTCTCTACAACACGATGGAGAAAATCCAGACTGTTCTCGTCTTGCTTATTATGGTGATCGTTGTCATCGCTGGTGTTATCACCTTCGATGCCAATGCTTACGTTGAGTTTGCCAAGGGTGCGGTAAGTTTCGGTTACATGCCGGAAGGTATTGACATGGCCTTTGTGCTTGGTGCCATTGCCTACGCCGGTGTGGGTGGGGCTGGTAACCTGGCCCAGTCCAACTACATCCGGGATAAGGGTTACGCGATGGGTAAGTACGTCGGCCGTATCACCAGCCCCATCACTGGTAAGCCGGAGACGATCCCTGCAACCGGTTACTGGTTCCCCCAGACCGAGGAAAACGTGAACCGGTTCAAGAAATGGTTCAGCGAGGCGACCAAGGAGCACTTTGTCGTCTTCTTCATTATTACTATCGTCAGCATTGTCGTGATGTCGGCGGTTGCCTACTCGACCGTCTATGGCATGGACCTTGGCGAGGGTATGGACTTCATCAAGCAGGAAGGCTTGGTCATGGAGCAGATGC
>SESX01000253.1 GCA_004367365.1 Candidatus Acetocimmeria pyornia | reverse complement strand
GAGTAGCCAGGCTTTTTGACCGAGGCAACCACCCCCTGAGGGCTGCGGGTGGTAGCCACTGAAGCCAGAACCTCCCTGGTCGCCATGACCACATTGACGGCCACCCTTTCCAGGGACCCGGATAAAGACTTCCCTTCCGGTCCTTGCAAGAAGTCCGGGGTCATGAGCACCGTCTCAAACTCCACCTTGCCCTGAAGGGCCGTTTTGACCAAGCGATACCCTTCAACCAGTGTTGTCCCCGTGATGTCCCGGTGCTTGCGCTGGTGGAGTTTCCGCAGTTCCTTAACCAGGTGGTTGTGACGGCTGGTGATGGTTTTCATTCTTCTTCTAGTTGCTTCAGGTCACCGTTTTCCCCAACTACCACCAGGATATCACCCTTCTTGATCACGTCGTCTGCGCCCGGTGAAACCTTGATTTCGTTACCCCGTTTGATAGCCAGAACGTTGATACCGTAATCTGTCCTCAGGTTCAGTTCCCTGATGGTCTTGTCGAACATCTCGCACGGGGGGGTTATCTCCAAGAGGGAGTAGTTGGGAGCGAGCTCGATGTAGTCAATGATATTTGAAGCCACCAGGTTATGGGCGACCCTGGCCCCCATATCCCGCTCCGGGAAAACAACCCGGTCGGCACCGACTCTCTTCAACACCCGGCTGTGGAGTTCACTTCCAGCCTTGGCGATAACCTGCTTGACGCCCATTTCTTTGAGAATCAGGGTAACCAGGATACTTGCTTCCATATTGTGGCCAATACTGACCACCACGACATCGAAGTTTCTAATACCTAGCTGCTTCAATACCTCGATATCAGTGGCGTCAGCCTGAACAGCATGGGTGGCCACCTCAGCTAGCTCTTCCACCCGGGCTTCATCAGAGTCCACCGCCAGGACGTCATAACCCAGCTGCGCCAGGGTGGTCGCCACACTGGTACCGAACCTTCCCAGGCCAATCACGGCAAACTGCTTTTTCATCATAGGTCCACCTTTCAATCAAGTCCCATGCGCGACCTCAAGAGCCACAAAGGATTTTTCCTTACCACCAGCAGGCACTATGATCTTTACCCGACCGTGATCCGCTCCTCCGGGTAACGCAGTTCTCCTTTCCGGCGGCGCCTGGCCAGGGCTTCAGCCATGGTTAGAGGTCCAACCCGGCCGATGAACATGGTCAGGATCACTACTACCCGCCCGGCGACTGATAGATTCTGTGTAACCCCCATGGAAAGCCCCACCGTGCCAAAGGCAGACATGGATTCAAAAAGGATCGGAAGAAACCTCCCTTTTTCGGTAATCAAAAGCACCATGGTGGAGGTGAAAATTAGGCCCAGGGAGATCATCGTGATCGCCAGGGCCCGTTCAACTATATCCCGGGCCAGGCGTTTTTCGTTTACGACAATATCATGCCTTCCGGTTACCGTAGCCCAGACAGCCAGGACCAAGGAGCCAAAGGTTGTGGTCTTGATACCGCCACCAGTTGAACCAGGGGACGCCCCGATAAACATGAAGATCATCAGCAAGAGCAGGGTTGGAGCCTGCATTTCCGCAATGGGAAGGGTATTAAAACCGGCTGTCCTGGGGGTAGCAGCCTGGAAGAATGAAGCCAGGAGCCGGTCAGTCAACCCCAGGGGTCTGAGGGTGGCCGGATTTGACGCTTCAACCAGAAAGATGAACACGGTGCCAAAAACCAGCAGAGCCAACGTGAGCCTGAGAACAAGCCTGGTGTGAAGAGTCAACCGGCTTTTTCCCACGTGGTTTCCGTTACCACGTAAGAAAAAGTTGAAATAGACGTCAAGCAAAACCGCAAAACCAAGCCCCCCGACAATGAAGAGGGTAGTAATCACCACATTGGTTACAAAGTCGGTGGTATAACTGGCGAGGCTGATACTGAAAAGATCGAACCCGGCATTGTTGAAGGCTGAAACGGAATGGAAAAGGCCGAAATATGCAGCCTTTGCCAGCGGAAACTCCTGGGCCCACCGTAAAGTCAACAAGAGAGCTCCTGTGCCCTCAATGAGGGCTGTGGTAAGAAGCACGTACCTCGTTAACCGAACCAGCCCGGCGAGAGTGGATTCTCCCAAGGCTTCCTGGAGAAAGAGCCTTCCCCTCAGGGTCACCCTCCGGCCCAGGAGTAGGGCCACGAAGGTGGACATGGTCATGATCCCCAACCCGCCGATCTGAATGAGAAGGAGGATGATTAACTGCCCGAAACCGGACCAGTAGGTTGCGGTGTCAACAACAATAAGCCCCGTGACACAAACAGCCGAGGTCGCCGTGAAAAGGGCCGTGGTAAAATCAGCACCTTCCCCAGATGCCGTGGCCTGCGGTAACATCAGGATGACAGTGCCAACAGCAATGGTTAGCGCAAAACCAACCACCAGTGCCTGGGCCGGTGTCAACCGCGGCAGTTTCAATCTAGCTTCCCCAACCACTCACCATCCCCCTGACACCCGAAAAAGCAAAGCGCGGCACCAAGAAATTAGCCCGCACCCCATCTCCCCCCAAGGCCGTAACAGACCAGGTCAACGGTTTTGCACTCCAGAAGTACAGGGAAAAACCTGACCGGGAAAACCCTCAATAGAAACGGAAATGGAAAAAGACCCAACA
>SESX01000252.1 GCA_004367365.1 Candidatus Acetocimmeria pyornia | reverse complement strand
GAGTAACCGCATTATGAGGTACCTTCCCTCCCTTCGGTAACATTTTCAACGAGGCACTTCGGGGGGTTGACCCGGCGCGCGCTTTCAGAGATGCTTGGGAAAAGCCATCCAGACGACTCCTCCAAACATGGCTTGGTCTATGTTAGGACAAAGGGAGGTGGAGGATGGCCCTGCAAGTGAATGTCCACGAGGCGAAGACCCATCTCTCCAAGCTCCTTGCCCGGGTAAGTGCGGGTGAGGTGGTAATCATCGCCAGAGCGGGGAAACCCATCGCCCGACTTGTGCCTATAACAGAGCGCCCCCAAAAGCGAGTCCCCGGGAGCGCCAAAGGGAAAGTGTTTATCTCGCCTGATTTCGACGCCCCGCTCCCCGAATCGGTCCTCGAGGCCCTTGAGAAATGAAGGTCCTCTTAGATACTCACGCGTTCCTTTGGTGGATCACCGATGATCCACGTTTATCGCCTCGGGCTCGGGAGATCATCGCCGATGGTACTAACGTGCTATTTCTCAGCGCCTCAAGTGGTTGGGAGATAGCGATCAAGGCCAAACTGGGGAGGCTCCGTTTACCAGATGAACCTGAACGGTTCATTCTCAAGCAACTGGAGTCAAACGCCATAGAGGTTCTTCCCGTGCAGATGAGCAATGCCCTTCATGTTTACGCACTCCCGGATCATCACCGGGACCCTTTTGATCGCCTGCTCATCGCCCAAGCCCAACTGGAAAAGTTACCCATCTTGACCGCCGATCCGCAGATCTCCCGATACGAGATCGAGACTGTCTGGTAGCCTGATCTTGTTGAAGAAAACAACTACGGGCTCGCATCTTGAATTTTGACGTTCAGGTTGTTTTACCGTTCCGCTTGTTTGGCCAACCACGGCAAATCCGCGAGGATTCACTTCCGCCCGCATGCCAACAAGACCGAGAGGGTCTACGAGTAGATGCTTAAAAAGAAGTCCGAAGTAGGGCATACGATCACGATGAGGATACGCAAAGCAGCGATACGAGCGGCCCGTCTGGGGACGCGTTTCCTCCCTACACCCATGGCCCCAGCCAAAGGAAATACTCCCCGTGGTGGACAATCCCGCCATCCAGTACGCGGTCGAGGAAGTACCCAATTCCGGAATCGGTAGCCTCCCGCCCGCTTGACAGCTCCCTCCCTTGGTCTTACTCTTGGGTAAGAAAAGAGGGTAAGATGGCCGTAACATCATTATCAGTCAAAGGACAGGTTGTGATCCCCAAGGCCCTGCGAGAGGCGCTGGGGCTGAAGCCCGGGGATAAGCTCCTCGTGGTGAGAGAAGGAGACACGATCGTTCTCAAGCCTTTAAGGGGAAAAACGGCCGCCACACTCTATGGAAGATACAAGGGTGTGAATTTGCTCTCGGATCTTAAAGAGGAGCATCTGCAAGAAATCCAGGGAGAATCGCGTCAGAGGAGTTTGTGATCATGCAAGTTGTACTCGACTCCTGGGCGATTCTCGCTTGGTTACAAGGGGAGCCTGGGGGTGCACTTGTCCGGGATCTCCTCGGTTGGGCAGAAGGTGATGCAGCTGCGGGAGGGAGGGTGAGAAAGCGTTTAGGCGAGGAGCTAAAGCGACCGAAAATCTATGTTAGCGTAATCAATCTCGGCGAGGTGTTTTATATCTTGGGTCGGAGGGTCGGGGAACGGAAGGCTCGGGAGACCATTGAGGAAATTAAGGCCGGTGTGATTGAGATCGTCCCCGTTTCAGAGGAACTCGTCTTCGAAGCCGCTTCACTTAAGATCAAATATCCGATCGCCTATGCCGATGGATTTGCTTTGGCTTCCGCCATTGCCAAAGGCGGAATGCTCCTCACCGGTGATCCCGAGCTCAAAGAAGTGAAGGAGGTCCCAATCATTTGGATCGGCGAATAGAGGGGGCGCATCTTGAGTTTTGGCATTTTAGGTGGCCGCCTTTATGGGTTACCTGACTACTCGCCACAACGCCCTTCTGAAATTTATCTTCGATCGCAGGCTCCGGGAGGCGGAGCGATCTTGTGAGGGAGCACTAAGTGCGCGAAGATTATGAGAACCATGGAGGGCGTTCGTGGTCAAGGATAAAGAGAGCTATTCTGTAATCGCCACGAAATTGAAGGTGAGGGGAGAGGGAAGCTCCTCGATCGGATCAAGATAAATCCCAAAGTGATGCTGGGGAAACCAGTCATTAAAGGGACCAGGATACCTGCGCGGTAAGCTGCGGACGCGTTTTGAGTTTTGACATTTGGAAGCAACCGTTTCTCTTGTTTGGCCGGCCGGGAAACGATAAGGATCAGCTTGTTCCTCTCGCCTCCCTACATCAAAACCGGACACCCCTGCGTCTGGGGCTCATCAGAGCTCCAGCCGCAGCCTCCGCGCCCCCATTCCGGAGCACGGACAAGGGTTTCCTCTGTGAGCGCCTCGATTCGCACGCCTATAGTGCCCTCCCACAGCACCTCATCGCTCAGGTCTTTTCCAACTCCCTGTGGATCGCGGCACGGACCTCGTCCTCGGTGACTGGGCCGAAGAAGGAGGGCCTGCCATTTATGAAGATCCCGTCGGCAACGCCGTAGCGGGCCAGGGCCTCCGGCCCCGCGGGGACCTCCACCAACGCCACCTTGT
>SESX01000251.1 GCA_004367365.1 Candidatus Acetocimmeria pyornia | reverse complement strand
ACTCCATGGGCGCGCTCCCTCCTTCCTTTCGTTTGAAGCAGGGTAACCCCTGCCGGGAGCGCGCTTTCATAACATCAATTTTTAGGGCAAGTCTCCCTCGATCTTCCACCGGTTAAGTTCGGCTTTCTTACCCTGCACCCGCACGTAACGGCGAGCCACTCCTTTGAGGAGTCCCCTCACTTTGCCCTAGGAGATCATCTCCACAAGATGTGCCACGATCTCCTCCCGGACCCGTCGGGCCTCCTCGGCCCGCAGTGGGTTGTAACGATCCCCCCCAACCGGGAACGGGAACTTCCTTCACCTTAAGGTTCCCCGCCACCTCACCGGTACCTCCCCGGATGGGAGAGGATCGCCCGGGAAAGTTCCTTTTCCTTCCTCATCTCCTTATGGACACGATGTAGGAGAGCCCGACCCCCTTCAGTAAAATAATAAGTGGAAAGGAGGTATCTATGAGAGAACTTTTGTTGTTCCTTGCTGTCGGTGCAGCCCTGTTGGCATTTCTTTGGGGTTCCTTCCAGGAAGCCACCATTCCAGAACCAGAAGCTTCCATAAAGCCTGTAAAGCTCGAGAAAAGCGAACTGACCAATCTGAAGGCTGGCAAAGAAGTTACCTTCGAAGCCATCTGGGAGCAGAAAGGGGCTCCAAATCTCAGGGTAGAAAAGTGGAAATGGACGTTGAAAAAAGAAGTGCCCGGTACTGTGGCTGGAGAGAATGTTGTTAAGGAAGACAATCAAGAGCAGTTTATCTACAAATTTGAGACCCCTGGCGTCTATAAGTTGTATGTAACCCTCACCAACAATGCGGGACAGTCAGCCGAAGGAGGACCACTCGAAATACACGTATACCCCACCGAGAGGTGCAAAATAGAGAATTTAAACGCCGAACCAAGTGAAGGTTTTGTCCCCCTTAAGACCAATGTGAGCTTCAAAGTAACTCACCCTCAATTTGAGGATGTCACGGGATTCAAAGCGGTGATTGACTGGGGTGACGGAAAAGAGCGTGCCGAAGTAATATTACAAAAAGATGATAAGGGCTCAATCTCCAGGTTCCACACATATGAGAAACCCGGTACCTTTAGAGTAAAAGTAACTGTCTATCACCCCAAGTATCAGAGGGACACCGAAAACTCCGAGATTATAGAGATAATTGTTAAAGCTCAGAAAAATTACATGATGCCGGCATGGTCACGGAATGGCAAAAATATCGTGGTCGTATTCCGCGACGACGCGTCCCCTAAAACATACCGCCTTGTCCAGTTCTCCGGCATAGATAAGTTCCTGGAAGATAGCAAAACTCCATTGTCACGGGATGTCTTGTACGAGGAAGATGCTCCCATAGTTTTCCCATATTGGATGGGAAACAACGAAATCGTGTTCAGTGCCAATCTGACGGGCGAAAGTTACGATGTGTACAGTCTAAACATCCAAGACCGCTCCAGGCGTGATTTGGTGGTAACAAGTTATCGTGATGAGCTTTTCGTCACCTGGTATAAGGACGATAACGGACAAAGTTATCTCCTTTACTCCGCTGGACGTCCACCGGCCGCACAGGGGACCGAAGAAAAGGTTCCGTTTGCGGGAACCACTTCATTTTTGGTAGGCGACGAGAAAAATAAAGAAGCAATTTTGTATAGGTCAAAAACTTACGAGGAAATGCAAATTTTCAAAAAAGACCTCTCTTCCGGCGCGGAAACGCAACTGACCAGCCTGAAATATGAGGCAACCTATCCGATCCATTGGAAGGGAGATTCGTTCTTATTCGTGAGGGAGAGGCGCTTCATTTCAGCAAGTATAAGCGGTTCGGAGAAAGGGATAATCGATGTAACACCACAAGGACTGAATTTCACACCGCATTATCTCAGGCCCAACCCCAAAGACCCCGACTATATCGCTTTTATGTACAAAGAAGGCAACAGAATGATGGTGGCCATAAGGAAACCAAACGGTTCCCTTCTCTTTTCGGGGAAAATTAAAGGCTATTACCCTTCTTGGTCCCCGGACGGGAAATATCTGGCCGTCCAGGTTGAAACGGAGGCAGGGTGGAGAATCCAGATTTACCAAGTTCTTAAAGAAGAGGACGGACAATTGGTGCCTGTGGGGGCCGATCCCACAAAGATCGGCGAGCCGTTCCCAGCGAAAGAAGAGGCCGCCTGATTTTGTCCGCAGTGTAGGTGATGAGGCGGGGGCAATCGCCCCCGCCTCATCACCTAAGGTCTCCTCGCTCGACTTTGCCCACATCTTCCTACCCCGACTGGTGGAGAGCAAAACCCGCCAGCGGGTGCTTTGTCCCCTGAGTCAGCTTTGACGACCCCACGCTTCCTCGGCGCCTTGCGGTCCTGGTGGAGACGGCCAGCCGGTACGCGGAGATAGAGCAGATGGTCCTTTCTCGTGGGGTACGGGCCAGGACCGCCACCTGGAGGACGCCGCTACGTGCTGACGGTGGGGGGAGGGCGGAGCTCGACCTGCGCAAGACCCAGGAGGATGCCTGTTACGACGGGAGGTGGATCCTGACGGATCACGTCCCGTCAAGTGGTGTAAAAGGGTTCCCTCTGGAACTCAAGCTACCCGGTTAGCACCCCCTCCACTGCCTCTACGGGGGTTCCCTGCTCATTTTGTGTCCCGTAGAGGGCGGCCATGGAGGCCAGGCTGAAGTAGCGCCGTCCAGTCTCCCA
>SESX01000250.1 GCA_004367365.1 Candidatus Acetocimmeria pyornia | reverse complement strand
TGCAGTAAGGGTGTTGCCTAATAGCATTAGATATCACTTCCATTATTCCTGTCTAAAATTCACCGTGTGCTTTTGTCAATCGGATAGTTGACCGCCTTGGTAATGTAAAAGTTGACCACCCATGTAGGGGGTTTTCTCCTCCTGCTCCCCCCTAGGGGGGAGCAGGAGCGAACATACGTACTATTGCTTCGCCTGTTGACTCTCCCTGAAACGATAGGACTCACCATCAAACATCAACACATGAGAACGGTGTGTCAGGCGATCCAGTAGGGCCGTGGTTAAGGTGATGTCACCGAACACCTCCCCCCAGCGGGAGAATTCAAGGTTGCTGGTTACCAGGAGGCTGCCTCTTTCGTATCGTTCGGCACAGAACTGAAACAGAAGAGGCCCCCCTGGTCCTAACCCGATGAAGCCTAACTCGTCGAGGATGACAAGGTCGATTTTGTACCAACTCTTGAGGTAATGGGGTAAACGGTACTCCTTCTCGGCCAGTAATAACTCCTGTACCAGTTCAACCACCTTGATAAACCGAACCTTGTACCCGGCTTCAATGGCGGAAAGACCCAGAGCAATACCGATGTGGGTCTTTCCGGTCCATGGATTACCAATACACAGGACGTTTTCCCGGTTACGGATGAACCCCGCTTCAACTGTTTACAATAAATCTCCACCAGTGCTTCCTTTGTCTCCTGGGTCATACACTCACCCCCAGGAGGGCGTCATAGCGGCTGGCATCGGGTGCTGACACCGTGTAGTTGGCCAGTACCTTTGGGACTTGTACCGCTCGTGGTGTTGGTAAAGCGGTGTGGTTCACCAGGATCTGGCGTACTGTGGCCAGGCTCAGAGTTTTCTTGGCCAGTGCAGTCTTAATGGCTGTTTCTACGTCCCTGGCGGCAAACTCCCGGTGTAACAGGAGGATCTGGCAAAACTCTCGATACCCGTCATGCCGGTCCTGGCAGAGCATCTCTTTGGCCCGGGCGTAAACCCAAGGAAGCTGACGCACTACGGCGGCGTGCATGACGGCCCGTGGCTTCCTTTCCAGGGCGTTAAGGTAGTGGTCAAGCTCTAACACGGTGTCACGACGGTCGTAGCTCCGCTTATGCAGGGCAACCAGCCGGTTCTGGTACCAGCCTCAATCCGGTCGGCGAAAGCCTCAAGCCTGAGGGTCTATCCCACGTACCGGCACGGGACGGAGTACCGGACCCGGTCGTAGGTTGCCAGGCTGTAGCTGTTGACCCGCACGATCCTGGTTACACTGCACCGGAAGGAATGAGGCGGCAAGGGGCGTAGATTGGCTCGCTCTTTTTCCCAGTCCCGGTGGTGCCGCTCTCTTCCGCTTTCACACCAGGTCATGAGGTCTTCATTAAGAGTGGCCAGTTCCGGAACATCCGGTATAGGCACCAGGGTATTTCGCCGTACGTACCCGACCAGGTTCTCCACTGCTCCCTTTTCGTGGGCTTCACCCGGCCGGCAGAAGATGGTGCCAAACAGGTAGTGGGCCCGTAAGCTGGAAAAAAGGAAGGCGTGAACTCATTAGAAGGCGAATAACTTTTGACTTCTGTACCTTGCTAAATAAGACTCAGCACCAAACCACCTTAAACAGTGGGCCATGATTGGGTATCTTCAAATGCAACAACTCTTGAACTATAACTTCAGCCCTAATAGCTGCCGGTTTTTTTAATAATTCCAGGTCAAATGTCAACCTCCTTTTGCTGGAGCAGCTTGCCCATTTGTTTTTCATCGTCCGCAGCTGTACCTCTTTGAGTTCCACGCCAATCCGCTTGCCCCAGGCGGCTACTTCCGCCCGGAATACTGCTTCCGGGATTACTTCCTGCGGCAAGTTCAGACCATAAGTTCTTTTTGCTAACTTGGCGATTCATCATTCATTAATGTTGCTTGAAAACCACGCCCAAGACGTTTGCTTTATCCCCCGTAGCTTTTCCACTTCCTTTCGTAGCTTTTGTACTTCGTTCACCAGCTCGTGAAGCCCTTTCGTACGAAGAAAGGTGATGTCGCCCGTCACATTAAAATCTGAAATATACTCCACAGCCTTGCGCCTCCGGTTTACCCCCTCATAACTCACCCGAAAGTGAAATACAGGTAGATTCCCTTGCTCATCCCGCTCGATGTTATGCCACATTCCGAAAAAAGCCCGAATTTCCTGGCCTGGCTGAAGTGTTGGCAATCCTTTTTTAAAGAGAGCGGTTTCGGCCAAGGGCTTGCGATCAGGCAACATGCCTTTTAGCGGTGGATCGGAGATTATACGGACGTTGTAGGCAGGAGTCTTTCCTATATTTCGGACGACAAACTCCACAGTCCCCCGGCCAAAATCGGTTTCTAGATCAGCGGTAACATATGGTGATGTTTCTTCCTCCCGCTCCAGGCGCATTTCTCTAACGGCAGCCCTGTTGACAAAGTAAATAAAAATTGTAGCCACACTGTAGATTAAAGTGAGAACCGCCATAACCGCTCCGCTATGAGCGTCTGCCCAGATTACGCTATCCCAGAACCACGAAGACAAAAATTATCCCCCCTCAGGTTTGTAAAACATCGTGTGATACATCTTGAGCCCTGGTCGCTCTAAGGCTTCTCGACGCTTCTGTGACACATCTGTTCTTCCTTGCGGCAAGCCGTCTGCCGGATGACCTCCTCTTTCTCTGTCATGGTTTCCACTCCTTTTCCCTTCGTAAAAGATATAAGCCTTTACCGGATTTAACTTCCTTAACTGTAGCA
>SESX01000025.1 GCA_004367365.1 Candidatus Acetocimmeria pyornia | reverse complement strand
CTCCCTGGGCTCCCCGGACACTTTTCACCAGCCCGGCCTTTCTCAGAGGGGAAATCAGTTGTTCCAGGTAGTGTTCGGAAAGGCCCTGACTTTCAGCTACCTGCTTGAGCGGAGTCGGCCCTGTTCCTTCATGCATCGCCAGTTCAAACATCGCCTTTACCCCGTACCGCCCTTTAGTGGACAACTTCAAGAACTACCCCCCCTTCGTCAATCCCACCCAATTCCTCTCGCCCGGGCTGCTCCTCAGCCTGCCTTTCTTGTTCACCGGCCCCTCCGGTATGTCTTCAGACCTGCGGCGCAATTACTAGGAAAATCTCCAGACAGCGGCCGCCTTCCTTCGCGGCGTCAAGCTCACCGTATAGTTGTCACGAACCTCGGCGGCTCCGGGCCGCAGCCACAACTCGCGGTAGCTGCGGCTGGTCCTCCCGCCTGCGGTTCTTGAACTCCTTCGCTGACCGCCGCTCGGGAAGCCGGCGCCTACCCCTTCGTTGGCCCCCCTGATGTAGACTGCAACAACCGGCTTGTTCCTGATTTTTTTCCTCGTGGTGCCGCCCTGAAAAGCACCTGGGCCGTCAATCCCGAGCTGCACGCTTGGAATTACCACCTTCATACTACCACACCCGGGTTTGCCCTGTCAATGTAAACCAATAAGATTAGACGGAATTGATGATTTTGTATTTTCCCAAAACACCTTCTTTTATGCGGCCGTGGCAAGACCCTTGAAAACCAAAACCGCCGGCTTGACCCGGCGGTGGGAAGGGGGAAAGAAACGGTAAGGCCCTTATCCTTTTCCTGTCGGCTTCTCTTTCGGCCCGGTTTCGACCCTGGTCTTGGAAATCCTGTCAAGACGCTGTCTCAATTCCCTTTCATACCCGTTACAGCTGGGCTGGTAATACCTTACCTTCCCCTGGAGGTTTTTCGGCAGGTATGGCTGGTCGACCCAGTTGCCAGGGTAGTCGTGCGGGTACCGATAACCTTTACCATGGCCGAGCTTGGCGGCCCCCTTGTAATGGGAATCCCGCAGGTGAAGGGGAACATCCCCGGTACGCTTCTCGCCCACGTCTTTCATGGCGGCCTCGATCCCCCGGTAAACCGAGTTGCTCTTGGGAGCCGTGGCAATATAGATGGCAGCCTGGGCCATGGGGATCCGGGCTTCTGGTAAGCCGACATATTCCACGGCTTGGGCTGCCGCCACCGCCACCACCAGGGCCTGGGGATCGGCCAGACCTACGTCTTCTGCGGCATGGATCACCATCCGCCGGGCAATAAACCTGGGGTCCTCGCCGGCATAGAGCATCCGCGCCAGCCAGTACAGGGTGGCATCAGGGTCCGAACCACGCATACTCTTGATGAAGGCAGAAATAGTGTCATAATGGGCATCTCCGTCTTTATCGTACCGGATCGCCCTCTTCTGGATGGAGTCCACGGCTACTTCCAGGGTGATACGACGGACACCGTCCTCCCCCGGTTCGGTGGTGGTCACGGCCAGTTCCAGGGCATTCAGAGCTGAACGGGCATCACCGTTAGCCACGCGAACCAAGTGGTCCATGGCTTCTTGGTCCACCTGGACCCGGTATTTGCCCAGCCCGCGTTCCCTATCTTCCAAGGCCCGTCTCAGGGCCTTTTTCACCTGCTCCTCGGTCAGGGCTTTGAAAGCGAAAACGCGAGACCGCGACACCAGGGGTGGGTTGACTTCAAAGTACGGGTTCTCCGTGGTGGCACCGATGAGGATGACCGTCCCATCCTCGACATAAGGTAAGAGAGCATCCTGCTGGGCCTTGTTGAAACGGTGGATTTCATCGATAAAGAGGATTGTTTTCCTCCCGTACATTCCCTGCCTTTCCCTGGCCTCCTTAATTACACGCCTGAGATCAGCTACCCCGGACGTCACGGCGTTCAGTTGTTCAAAATGAGCCTTCGTCCTTCGGGCAATGACGGCGGCCAGGGCCGTCTTGCCGCAACCCGGAGGCCCATGGAATATTAACGAAGACAAGCGGTCGGACTCAATGGCCCGGCGCAGGACCTTGCCCGGTCCAATGATGTGCTCCTGCCCTAGGAACTCATCTAGATTCCGGGGCCTCATCCGCATGGCCAGGGGTGCTTCAGTGCGAAGCTGCTCCTGCCGGCTGGCTTCGAAAAGATCCATAGTCCATCACCGCCTATCTTCTACCCTTCTCTTCAGGCTCGACACCGCACCTTTTTCTTCCGCCGCACCGCAAGGTGGCGTGCCTCGGCCCTCGGGGCCTCAGCCGGAGCTTCTCTTTCCGGAGCACCCCGGGGCGTGTAGCCCATGCTCCTACCTGGTCAAGGAGGCCCCTGAATAATGCCTCCAATTTTCATGCTTCGTGGTGCCGCCCCTTGTGGCGGCATGGAGCACTAGTTAGACACCACCGCGGCTAAGATTCTCAAGGCCCTCTTGATGTCAATCCCGGACACGTCTCGATGGGTAACCATACGAACCTTCGTGGTGCCCACGGCATTGGCCAAAACCCCTTCATCCTTCAGGCGGGCAACAAGATCAGGAGCCGAAAGCCCGGTGCCTGCCACATCAAAACGTACAATATTGGTCTGGACCAGGTTCAGATCCAGGGTAATACCAGGGATTTCAGCCAGTCCCTCTGCCAGCACCCGGGCCTTTTGGTGGTCTTCCTCCAAGCAGCTTACCATTTCGAGGGCCAGGAGTCCGGCGGCGGCCAGAATCCCGGCCTGTCTCATTCCACCACCAAGTAGTTTCCGGTTTTTTCGTGCCGCCTCAACAAAGGCAGCGCTTCCGGCCAGAATCGAACCAACCGGCGCACCCAGACCCTTGGATAGGCAGAACATCACCGAATCAGCAGGTTCAGCCAGTTCCCGGGCTGTTACCCCCAAGAATACCGCTGCATTAAAAATGCGGGCCCCGTCAAGATGCACCTTCATCCCGGCGCGCCGGGCGACTTCGGCCAGGGCCCGGGTTTGCTCCACAGACAGCACCGTACCCCCGCCTCGGTTGTGGGTATTCTCAAGGCACAACAGTCGAGGTCGGGGAAAGTGGATGTTTTCAGGCCTGAGGGCCGCTTCCACGTCTTTGGAGGTGAGGATTCCGTTTTGACCGGGAATCGCCAGCGGCTGGACACCAGAAAGGGCGGCCAGGCCCCCTACTTCATAGTAGTAGATGTGGGATTCAGCTTCCACGATGACCTCGTCCCCCCGCCGGGTATGGGTCATGACGGCTAACTGGTTTCCCATGGTTCCACTGGCTACAAAAAGAGCCGCCTCTTTACCCACCAGCCGGGCTGCTTCTTCTTCCAGCCGGTTAACGGTCGGGTCTTCACCGTAAACATCATCACCGACCTCTGCCTCAGCCATTGCCCTTCGCATCGCTGCGGTCGGCCTGGTTACCGTATCACTCCTGAGATCGATCATTTAAGGGTTCCCCTCCCTAAAGCGTCCTAATCTGTTTCTAATTTTTCGACAGAGAGGGGTTGATCCCTTTCCTGTCCCTTTAAAGGTGTTCAGTGCTACCAATAAAGGTTCCGGCCTTCTCTTGTTCCGGCAAGGGAAATATGGAAACGACCCGGTTGACCGGGTCGTAATCAGCTGGACCAGGTTGCTGGGCTGATCCCACAAACCTGTTCCCGTTTACCCCACCGTGCCGTGCAACCGATAGTTTTTGAACCTGCCCCCGGCAGGTGGGTGCCCTCCCACATGCTTTATACGTCCCTTCCAAATACCCCGAGCAGGGCAGGGCATGTATGCCACATGTGAAGCCAGGCTCCCTTTGTAATGGTGTTGGCTCAAAACTTGATCGGCTTCCACGGACACAGCAGGGTTTGATCTTCTCAAAACAAGCCCTCGGCTTGCTTGCTTGCTTTTTCAAATAAATGATACCACAGGCACATCGGTATTTCAACCTGAGGACAATGGGATTTTAATGATAATTTTTCCGCAATTGTGACCAATTAATCCTAGTGATTTTGTTTTCCCACCAATAGTCCATGCCGCCCTGCGTTGCGGTGGCGCCACGGAGGATGAAAATCAGGCGGTATTTCGCAAAGGTTGCACGCCAGGGGTGCTCCGGAACGAGACCGGTTATGCCGCAGGCCCGGAGGGCCGAGGAATAAGGAAGGCGAGTGGAGGAGCATCCCTGGCGAGGGGGATGGTGGTATTTTCGTAGTAGTGCTCCAAGCCGGTATAAACGGCGGCACCACGGAGGATGAAAATCAGGAGTAAGCCGGTTGTTGCAGTCTGCATAAGAGGTGCAAACAACGGGTAGGCGCCGGCTTCCTGAGGGGCGGTTAGCGAACAAGTTCAAGAACCGCGGGCAGCGGAGGATGAGCCGCAGCCACCGCGAGTTTGTGGCTGCGGCCTGGAGCCGCCGAGGTTCATCCTGGTTTCCACCGGTCCGCTACTCTTGGTGGCCACGGACAACCCGTCATCTCACGATTCTCACGTGGAGTTCGTCAAGCTGGTGTTTCTCAACCTCTGAAGGGGCGTCTGTCATCAGACAGGTGCCCCGCGCTGTCTTCGGGAAAGCAATAACATCCCGGATCGAGGTGCGACCGGCCAAGAGCATCACGAGCCGGTCCAGGCCAAAGGCAATCCCTCCGTGAGGTGGGGTTCCGTATTCAAAGGCCTCCAGGAGGAACCCGAATTTCCCCTGAACCTCGTCCTCGTCCAGCCCAAGGACGGAAAAGACCTTCTCTTGGACATCGCGCCGGTGAATCCGGATGCTTCCACCTCCCAGCTCAACCCCGTTCAGGACCAGGTCATAGGCCTTGGCCCGGACCTTCTCCGGTTGGCTGGTCAAAAGGTGCAAGTCCTCTTCCAGCGGAGCAGTGAAGGGGTGGTGGACAGCCACGTAACGTCCTTCCTCTTCACTGTACTCCAGAAGCGGGAAGTTATAGACCCAAACAAAGTCCCAGCGGTCTTTATCAACCAGGCCCAGCTCCTGGCCCAGGTGGAGGCGGAGTGCTCCCAGGGTCTCGGCTACCACCCTCGGTTCATCAGCCACAAAAAGGAGCAGGTCTCCCTCACCAGCCCCCATGGCTTCAACCACCCGCTGGAGCTCCCCTTCGGAGAAGAACTTCGCGATGGGGGAACGGACTTCGTCTCCCTTCAAAACCATCCAAGCCAACCCTTTGGCGCCTAAATCCTTCGCCATTTCGGTAAGCTCATCAAGCTGGCGCCGGGAGTAGCTGGCACAACCAGGGGCAACCAATCCCTTTACCTGCCCCCCGCTAGCAATCACATCCCGGAACACCTTGAACTCTACCCCGGCCACGATTTCCGAGACATCTACCAGCTCCATGCCGAACCTGGTATCCGGCCGGTCTGTTCCATAGCGGTTCATCGCCTCGGCATAAGTCAACCGGCGGAAAGGAATGGAAGGCTCAAGGTTGATAGTGGAAGCAAAAACCTCCTTCATCATCCTTTCCATGGTGGACATCACGTCGTCAGGGTCGACAAAGGACATTTCCACATCAATCTGGGTGAACTCCGGCTGACGGTCGGCCCGGAGGTCTTCGTCGCGGAAACACCGGACAATTTGAAAGTACCGGTCCAATCCTGAAACCATCAAGAGTTGTTTGAAAAGCTGAGGTGACTGGGGTAAGGCGTAAAACCGGCCTGGAGCCAACCGGCTGGGAACAAGGTAATCGCGCGCCCCCTCCGGGGTGCTCCGGGTCAGCATCGGGGTTTCGATCTCCAGGAATCCTTCCCTGTCGAAAAAGTCACGGACCGTTTTTACCGCCCGGTGCCTTAAAATTATGGCTTCCTGCATATCCGGCCGGCGCAGGTCCAGGTAGCGGTACCTGAGCCGGAGTTTCTCATCAACCTCCACTCCCCTTTCGATGTAGAATGGGGGTGTTTTGGCCTCACTTAGGATCCGCAGTTGGGTTGGGTAAACCTCAATTTCACCGGTTGCCAGGTTGGGATTAACCAGTTCCCGGGGGCGGGTGACAACTTCACCGGATACAGCAATAACATATTCACTGCGGAGCCTTTCCGCTTTCTCAAAGGAGGCCCGGTCCTTTTCTGGATTGAAAACCACCTGGACGACCCCGGTTCGATCCCTCAAATCAACAAACAACAAACCCCCGTGGTCACGGATGCGGCCCACCCACCCCATGAGAACCACGCGACGGCCTGCGTCTTCTTTTCGGAGGTCTCCGCAGTAATCAGTTCTCTTCAAACCCTGCATGGTCTCCACAGCATCACTCGTGAGTCCCAATCCTGTTTCCTCCTTCATCCATCCTCCGGGTTCTGCCCAAATACCACCAAACACATTCGGCACCTTGCACTCTTCTTGCCGCGGTCAGGAGTCTCCCGATTTCCGGAGTTCTGTAATCAATTCACGAGCAGGTATTTCCCTTTGTTCTCCCCGGTCCAGGTCCCGCAAGGTGACCGTACCCCGGGCCAGTTCCTCTTCCCCGAGGATGACAGCGTACCTGGCACGGGCCTTGTGGGCCTGTTTCATCTGGCTTCTGAGGCTCCGGCCCAGGTAATCCATGTCTGACGGGAAGCCTTCGCGCCGGAGCTCGGCCAGGAGCCTGAAACCTCCAGCAAAGGCCTTTTCGCCCGCTGTTACAAGGTAAACCCAGGGCCGAACAGGCTCAGGAAAAGCATACCCTTCTTTTTCCAGGGTATGCAGGAGGCGTTCTAGACCCAACCCAAACCCACTGGCGGGAATCCTAGGTCCTCCACACTCCTCCATGAGACCATCATAGCGGCCGCCACCGCAGACCGTATCCTGGGCCCCGAGATCCTGGTACTTGATCTCGAAAACGGTCTTGGTATAGTAGTCAAGGCCGCGCACAATCCCAGGGTCAATTTCATACTTGATGTTAAGGATCTCCAGGTATCCCCGGAGGTGCTCGAAATGCACCCCACACTCCTCACACAGGAAATCAAGCATGGAAGGAGCCTCACTGACCCAACGCCGGCATTCCTCCACCTTGCAGTCCAGGAGGCGCAAAGGGTTTTTCTCAAACCGCCGGAGACAGTCCGGGCAAAGCTGGTCAAGGTGAGGCCGGAAATACTCCAGAAGCCGCTCCCGGTACCCGGACCGGCACCCAGGGCAACCGAGGCTGTTGATGCGCACCTGGAGGTTATCCAGGCCAAAACGGCCCAAAAAATCAACTGCCAGCCCGATGATCTCGGCGTCAACAGCCGGGTGCTGGGTACCAAAAACCTCTATCCCAAACTGGGTATGCTGGCGCAGCCGCCCTGCCTGGGGTCGTTCATAACGAAAAAGTGGCTCCACGTAGTAAAGCTTGGTCGGCTGGGGACCGGCATAGAGGTTGTTTTCAAGATAAGCCCGGGCTGCTGCCGCAGTCCCTTCCGGACGCAAGGTCAGGCTGCGGCCGCCGCGGTCTTTGAAAACGTACATCTCCTTCTCAACAATGTCTGTTCCCTCGCCGAGACCGCGCTGGAATAGTTCTGTATGTTCAAAAACAGGAGTTCGGATTTCCTGGTAGCCGTACTCGGTACAGATCTCCCTGATCTTCTGCTCAAGGTGCTGCCACTTCGCAACCTCGTCCGGTAGAACATCGGCAGTACCGCGTGGCCTCCTGGTTAACATCGTCTCTCCCTCCTCATTATGCCACAATTGTACCCCAGCCCACGTAGGGTGTCAATTTTGCGGGAGGATTCGGCACCCCTCCCGCCGAATACCTCTTCTTAGCACCTAAGCCTGGTGGGAAGGCGAGAATCATCACGGCTCAAGGGGGGCGAAAATCCGGTGTCAGGCAGATTCCCAACTAACTCTAACCCCAGGTACCGCAACCCCGTTCTGGGGCTTTTTACTGCCGTTGGCCTCGGTTTGCTCCTCGGCCTTTTGGTTCTTGGGCTCTTTTTTCTCAACCAGGGAGGATTGGGTCTACCCCGCCAGGAGTACATTCGGGAGGAAGTTTACGCTTTTCCCGGCCTGAAAATAGAAAGGGCCCACCTCTCAGTTGAGGTCTCTTCAGGATACCTGGTTCCAACCTACCGGCAGGGCGATGTGGTAGGAGCAGTCATTTTGGCTCCAGGCACCTACACCTTCCAGCCTCCAACAGGCCAGGCCGGTTCCCTCCTCAGGGTCGCAGGAAAAAAAGTGCTCAACGATAAGGTGGCTAGTATCTATGTAGCCGGCAATTACCAGGAGATTGAGACCCTGAAGGACCAGGCCAGGGCAAAAAGAACCGGAAACCCGTACGCAGTCAAGCAAGCCAGGGAAACCCTTCAAGAAAGCAGAAGATACTCGCCCCTCAAGTTTTTCGGTGTTCCCCGGTTCTTTCCTGCGCCAAGAACAGTCTTTTGGATCGAGCTTCACGGGAGTAAGTATACCGTTCAGTACTCCGAGGGCAGCCAGGTTCGGCTTAGCCTGCCGGATATGAAACAGGAACTGGTCTTCCCTGCACCACCCGGTGAAAACCTTCAGGCCGGTTGGCGGGACTGGTTTTCCCTTTTCGCCTTCCTGGGCCTGCTCTTTACCCTGGCGGTATTACTCCTGACCCTGATTTACATCCTTACCGTCGACCTGGAAGGTGAAAACCCTTCCGGACACACAACCTGGAAGGACCGGCTGGTTCTTGCCGGCCTGTTTCTGGCCTACATGGCCGGTAAGTCCTTGGTCAGCACCTACCTGCCAAGTCAACCCACCTTCCTCATCGCCCCGGACCTGGCAGTCCTGGCGGCGGTAGGGGTTTTCACCTTCAAACGCGGTTACATCCGGACCTTCTTCAACCTTCGACCCCGGAACCTTTTCCGGTCCCTCCTGGTGGCCGTAATCATTGCCGTCCTGGCTGTGAGCGGAGAAAGCCACGCTCTCCCCCAAGCTTTGAGGGCACATGACCCGATGGTTCTGGTTGAGGCCGCCGCCTGGTCGCTCCTGGCCGCCGGGTTCTTGAAGGCCCTCGTCTACCACGGTTACCTTCAAAACACCCTTCAGACAACCCTACCTTCCCGGCTAGCCTTAGTCGCCACTGCCGTTCTGGCTGGAGGTGCCTTCCTGGCCCCTGGGCTGGCCGCCGGTGGTCCAGCAGCTAACCCACAGGTATTAATCCAGGCTCTGATCGCTGTCCCAGGAACGGTCCTTGTATCCGGCTACCTTTTCCAACGAACCGGCAATATCTACGCCCCAGCCGCACTGCTGGGGCTCATGGACTTCCTGCCGCAGGTGCTGATCTTCTAGTTTTTGTCGCTAGCTCTTTCTGTTGAGCAATGTTCCTTGCCACTTCACAGGTCGGGCACCACCAAGGACGAAAACCAGGAAGAAGCCGGTTCGGTAGCCTGCACCAGGGGTGTCAACCAACTGCCAGGCGCGCGCTACCTGGCGGCGGCCGGCAAACGGGTTCAAAAAACGCACGCGGCGGCGGAGGACCGGCCGCAGCCACGGAGAGCTTGGGGCTGCGGCCCGGAGCGGAAGAGGTTCATTGGGCCGACCCATCACAGGAAGGGGTTGCTCGCCCTCTCTTCCCCAATGGTACTCATGGGACCATGCCCGGGATAGACCTTGATTTCGTCGTCAAGGGTCAGGAGTTTCTTACGAATGGACTCGATCAGTTGTGTGAAAGAACCTCCCGGAAGATCGGTCCGGCCGATACCGCCGGCAAAAAGGGTATCCCCCGTCAGCACCAGGCCGTCTGCTAAAAGGGAGATCCCGCCTGGGGTGTGTCCCGGGGTATGAAGGACCTCTAGTTGTACTGAACCCAGGTTGATTACATCACCATCCTGCAGCAACCGGTCGGCAGATCGACCCGCCAGGTTCCAACCAGCTAGGGCGGAAAGGTTCCTGTGCGAGCTGGTGAGCATCTCGGCGTCGTCCTTGTGGACAAGGAGGGCTGCCCCCGTCTTTTTCAGGACCTCCTTGTTGGCGGCGATATGGTCGGCATGACCGTGGGTATTGATGACGTATTTGACCTTCAAGCTGTCGGCAGCTACCTGCCGCAGGATCTTATCCGCGTCGCCTCCAGGGTCGACCACGGCTACCTCCCTGGTCTCGTCACAACCGATGAGGTAACAGTTCGCCTGCAGCGGACCAACCGGAAACCATTTGAAATACATAATATGGCCCACCAGCCGCTTTCGCGGCTTTCAGGGCACCACCTCCTGTATGTAAGATGACGGGTTTGTTGCCAGGCACCCGGGTAGAACTTAGAACTGTTTCTTGCTGTCCAGGAGCAGGGTAACCGGTCCATTGTTCTGAATATCAACCGTCATCATGGCCTGGAAAATACCGGTTTCAACCCTGACCCCATGCTTCCTTACGGCCTCTACGAAACGTTCATAGAGCTTCCTGGCCTTCACGGGCGCGGCGGCTTTTATAAAACTTGGGCGGCGACCTTTCCGGCAGTCCCCGTAGAGGGTAAACTGGGACACCGCCAGGACCTCGCCCCCGACATCGAGAAGCGAGCGGTTCATCTTTCCATTCTCATCCTCGAAGACCCGCAGGTTGACGATTTTCTCCGCCAGGAAGTCTGCATCCACCTCGGAATCCTCTTCCCCTACCCCCAAAAGCACCACGTAACCCCTCCCGATGGAGCCGGTCACCTCCCCTTTTACCTGCACCGAACCCTTGTTGACCCGCTGGACGACGGCACGCAAAGGACCACTCCCCTTGATTAACGGGCTGAACGGTTTCTGGATACCCTCTCAACGGCCAGGACATCCTTGACCCTTTTCACCCGTTGGATAATATAGTCAAGCTGTTCCAGGTTTCGAATCTGAAGGACAATGTTAATGGTGGCGGTCTTGTTCCGGTTCGTCCGAGCCCTGGCAGTAAGAATGTTGACCCGGTTTTCAGCCACTACATTGGCCACATCGGAAAGAAGACCAGGCCGGTCGATGGAATTGATGGCAATCTCAACCGGGTAACTCGTGGTATTGACCTCATCCCAATTAACTTCGATCAACCGTTCTGGGCTCCTGGCGTACTGGGTGATGTTGGGGCAGTCTGCCCGGTGGATGGACACGCCCCGCCCCCGGGTGATGTAGCCGAGAATCGGGTCACCGGGAACCGGGTTGCAGCAGCGGGAAAAACGAACCAGGATGTTTTCTACGCCCTTGACCTTGACCCCCTCGAAAGGCTTCGGTTCCCGCTCGGCCCTCGCGTCATCCAGGACCACCGCGGCCTTATCCTGGTTTTCTTTCAACCATCTGTCCCTCAGTTTGGCCACCACGTACTGGGCGGAGATCCCGCCGTACCCGATAGCCACCAGCAAGTCCTCTTCATTCTGAAAACCGACCCGGCGGGCTACCTTATCCATCCATTCTTCCCTGTAAAGTTCCTGGACCTGGTGGCCCTGGCGCCTAATCTCCTTTTCCAGGAGTTCCTGCCCCTTGGCCAGATTTTCAGCTCTCTTCTCCCTCTTGAACCAGGCCCGGATCTTGCTTCTGGCCGAAGAGGTCTTGACAATATTCAGCCAATCAGAGCCCGGACCAGCGGCCTTTTTGCTGGTTAGGATCTCCACGATATCCCCGTTCTGAAGGCGGTAATCAAGGGGAACAATCTTGCCGTTGACCTTGGCACCGACACACCTGTGACCGACATCGGTATGAATTTGGTAAGCAAAATCGATGGGGCTGGACCCGGCCGGTAGATCGATAACATCACCCTTCGGGGTGAAAACAAAGACCTCGTCATCAAAAAGGTCAATCTTCAAAGACTCCATAAATTCGCGGGCGTCGCGGAGGTCGTGCTGCCACTCCAGGATCTGCCGGAGCCAGGAAAGTTTCTCGTCGAAATCCCGGTCACCACGTCCCCCTTCTTTATACCGCCAGTGGGCAGCGATCCCGTACTCCGCTGTACGGTGCATCTCCCAGGTCCGAATCTGCACCTCCAGGGGTTCCCCCTCGGGCCCGATGACCGTTGTGTGCAGGGATTGGTACATATTAGATTTCGGCATGGCAATATAATCCTTGAACCGTCCCGGGATCGGTTTCCACAAGGAATGGATAATCCCCAGGATCGCGTAACAGTCCCGGACACTCTCGGTGATCACCCGGACCGCTACCAAGTCGTAGATCTCGGAAAAAGCCCGGCCCTCTTGCTGCATTTTCTTGTAGATACTGTAAAAATGTTTGGCCCGGCCCTGGATATCGGCTTTTAGCCCAACCTCGTCCAGTTTCACCCTCAGAATTTGGACCACCTGGTTAATGTAGTTTTCGCGCTCCCCGCGCTTCTTGGCCACCCTTTCACTTAGGTCAAAGTACCGGTCCGGTTCCATGAAACGCAGGGCCAAGTCTTCCAGCTCCCATTTAATCCGGTAGATCCCCAGGCGGTGGGCCAGCGGGGCGAAAACCTCCAGGGTTTCCCGCGCGATGTTCCGCTGCCGCCCTGGTGGCAGGTGGTTCAGGGTACGCATATTGTGCAGCCGGTCGGCGAGCTTGATGAGAACGACGCGGATATCCTTAGCCATGGCCAGAAACATCTTGCGCAGGTTCTCAACCTGTTCTTCTTCCTGGCTCTTGAACTCCAGGCGCCCTAACTTGGTGACCCCGTCTACCAGGTCTGCGATCTCTTTCCCGAAGGTTTCCTTAATTTCCTCCAGGTGGACCCCGGTATCTTCGGCAACGTCGTGAAGCAGGGCCGCGGCAATGCTGGTAAGGTCCAACTCCAGTTCGGCCAAGATTTGGGCCACAGCCAGAGGGTGTTCAATGAAGGCCTCGCCGGAGAGGCGTTTCTGTCCTTGATGGGCTTCCCAGCTGAAATGGTGTGCCCGCTCAACTAAACTCAGATCCGCACCAGGAAGGTACTCTCGAACCCTGCGCTTAAGGTCTCCCAAACTCATCCTGCCACCCCCTTTCTCCACGGCACCTGGCCGTGCCCAACGGCACAACTGCCCCGGCAACAGGACACTCCTCCTGCCAGGGTACGGTGCTCACCAACGTTCCAGAATTGATGCTCTAAAACAATCGAGAGCTCACAAGCCGGTTGTTCTTCAGGGGACCAGATTTCTTATGGAGAATTAGCACAAGAATCAATACTTAATAATCGAGATTACCTCGTAGTCCCCGAGATTTTTTCTTCCCTCTAGATAGGTAAGTTCGATGAGAAAAGCCAGGGCATCGATCTCTCCGCCCACTTTCTTCACCATGTCGATGGTGGCCCGGATCGTTCCCCCGGTAGCGAGAAGGTCATCCAAGACCAGTACCTTTTGACCGGGGGAAATGGCATCGGTATGCATTTCTAGTTTATCCCTGCCGTATTCCAGTTGGTACTCCCCGCTCACCACCTCAGCCGGCAGCTTACCCTGCTTCCGCACCGGGACAAAACCTACTCCCAATTCGTAGGCCAGCGGGCCACCGATCATAAATCCGCGGGCCTCCGGAGCCACAATGAGTTCGAAGTCCCTCGACCGGCAAGCGTCAGCCAGGAGCTTGATGGCCTCTCGAAAAGCAGGTCCGTCTTTCATGAGAGTGGTAATGTCCTTGAAACTAATCCCATCGACTGGGAAATCCGGAACTTCCCTGATTTTAGTCTTCAGATCCATAGTATCTCCCTCCCGATTTACTTGTCAACTCAAAGCCCACCGGGCCAGAGTTTCAAACCCCTTCTTTTGTTCTTCCCCTTCACGGTAACGAAGGCTTTTATCAAGGTCTATCTTCCGACCCTGGTGGGGGTTCAGGGTCCAAACCGGTTCCTCTCCATCCCCTTTCCGACGGGAAACCAAACCTAGTTCGGTAAAGATCTTCAGGGCCCCCCAGATGGGGCCTTCACCTTGAAGGCCACACCTGCGCCTCACCCGTGCAAGGAGGTGGGCATCCACCTTGAAGGCCTTGCCGATTCCGGTGGTATCCCTCAACACCCGGTAAATAGCGCGGAGCTCTTCAACACCCGGGGCAAGCAGCTGCAGTCCCAGGCGGTTAAGGTCAAGATCGCCGGGCCCGTACAGCAGGTACAGTTCACCTTTCTCAGCCTGAAAGCCCGTCACCTGGCTCGCCCAGGCCAACTGCCGGATGGTGTAGGGCAGGTCAAAGAGGACCACCCGTTCCACAACACCCTGGACAGCCCCGAGTAGATGATAGGGGCAGACCAGGCAGGTTTTCTCCCCTTCAAACTGCTGTCCATCCTTGGGGCCGAAGTCTGTTTCCGCCAAGAAAACCACCGGCTCGAGGCCTTGTCTCCGCAGGTAACCGGCTAAACCCTGGGCCCTTCCCCCGTCTCCAGCCAGTACCAGAGTACGTCCCCCGCCGGTCCCGGCCAAAAGGTCCGCCAGGGCGTCAACCTTGGCCTGGTGATTTCGTTGGTCGTGGACAGGGCCGCCGGTGAGTCCCTGGAGAAAAGGCACCACTGGCACCGGTGGGACCCCGTCTCTCTCACCTTCTGTTGCCCCTGGAGGGTCAAACTCTAGCACCGTTGCCTGCCTCCGCAGTTGGTCAAAAATACCACCCGGGCTCAAGGGTGGATCTGTCATTCCACCGCTTCTATCAATAACCACGTATTTAACCCGTGAAACCAGGTGCACAAAGGCCTCCGGGTGGGCGGCCAAGAAGTTTGGGGTGGTGAACATAACACCCCTGTTCTCCCCCCAGCTCCAAGCCCCACCGGTAAACTCCTTCAATCCATGGACAAGGGAGGCACCATAACCTAGTTTTCCCATCCCCATGGTATATCCTTCGTACAGTGTAATGAGCTCGGCCACAGAGGATGAGACGAAGACCACCAACCCGTCCGGACCGGCAAGGAGTGAAGCCGCTTCTAGACTCCAGGCCCGCAGCCAGAAAGAAGGGGAGGAAACCTTAAATCCACGGCGGGCGGCCAGGCTTTCCCAGCATTCCCGTGCTAGGCCCGGGTCGACCGGGAGCACCCTCAGCCTCTCCTTTAACCACCCAGACCCGGCTGAACCGCCTCCCTGAAGCCGCCCTTCGGGATTGTTCCGGGGATTTCTGGTCCAAGCAACCTCCTCCAGAATTACCGTGGGAACCAGGGGCACATCTACTGCTTCCACAGCCGAAACCGGACGAAGATCCCGCACCTTCAACTGAAGGCTTTCCCGCCCGTTCCAGGTGTTTACTTCCGGGCTGAAGAGTACCTCCACGGTCCCGTCGGAAGGGATCATCGTCTCACCCCGGTCGGAGAGCTTGAAACCGATCCCCTCCAGAACGGACCCGTAGGGGGTCTTGAACCGGATCTTCCAGTGGTCTCCGTTTTTCCCCACTTTCCGGGCAGTGCTGACTTCCAGCCCCCGGCACAGTAAGACCGGAGCAGGGTTCCCCAGGCCAAAGGGTTCAAGGCCCCGTAGTTCCCGGGCGAGGTCGATATCCAGGTCATCGGCTCCTACCTCTCCGTCAACTGTCGTCACCGGTACCAGGTCACCGGCCGACAGCCACTCGAATGCCAGGCGGTTGAGCTTCTCACGGAAGACCTCCAGGTTAGAAGCCCGGATGGAGAAACCAGCCGCCCCTTCATGGCCCCCGTACCTCTCCAAGAGGTAGCCGCACTGGTTCAAAGCCTGGTAGAGATCAAACCCGGGGATGCTCCGGGCCGACCCTTTACCAATTTCACCCTCCAGGGCAACCAAGACCACGGGGCGGTAGTACCTCTCCACAAGGCGCGAGGCAACAATACCGATGACACCTTCGTGCCACCCCGTTGACGCGAGGACCAAAACGCGGTTCTGCTCGAGGTCCACTTCCCGGTCGATGATCTCCACAGCCTCCCGCAGGATTTGGGCTTCGAGCTCCTGTCGCCGCCGGTTTTTTCCTTCCAGGTCCTCTGCCAGAGCTCGAGCCTGTTTCAGGTCCCCTGTTGTCAGAAGGGAAACAGACTTGAGAGCTTCCCCCAACCTGCCCACCGCGTTGAGCCGCGGTCCCAGGACAAAGGCCAGGTGACCGCTCCCGACCCGTGCAAGGTCCAAACCTGCCTTCTCACCTAGAGCCAGGAGTCCCGGCCTCCTGCCGGATGCCATGACCTTCAGTCCCTGGGCAACCAGGATCCGGTTCTCGTCCAGAAGCGGGACGACGTCCGCCACCGTGCCCAGGGCCACCAGGTCCAGAAGCCCAAGCTCTTCCCCACCCATGCCGGCCTGCACAAACAAGGCCTGGGCCAGCTTGTAGGCCACCCCGACCCCCGCCAGGCCCTTGAAGGGATAGCTGCATTCTCGGCGCTTTGGGTTAATAACTGCTGCGGCCTCCGGGAGAATGGCTCCCGCCTCGTGGTGGTCTGTCACCACAACGTCCATCCCGAGTCGAGCAGCGTATTTAACCTCCTCCCAGGCACTGATCCCGCAGTCGACGGTCACCAGAAGCCCCACACCCTTACCGGCCAGCTCCTCCAGGGCAGAACCGTGTAACCCGTACCCTTCCTCAAGGCGGCTCGGGATATAATAGTCGACCCGTGCGCCCAGCTTCTTCAGGGTTAGGTACAAGAGCGCCGTACCGGTAACACCGTCCACGTCGTAATCACCGTAGACGGTGATCCTCTCCCCGCGTTCCACAGCCTCGAGAATCCGGGAGACACCCAGGTCGGTATCTTTAAGGAGGAAAGGGGGATGGAGGTCACCAGTCCCTCCCCTCAAAAACCGGCGCACCTCTTCCGGGGTGGTAATCCCACGGTTCACCAGGACCCGGGCTGTAACCGGGGAAAGGTCGAGATCCCGGGCAAGTCTTGCACTCAACAGTTCATGGTTCTGTTTCACGCGCCAGAGGTACCGGGCACCCGTCATACCTTTTCAGCCCCTGTTTTGGGCAGGAACAGCAGCCCCCTCCAACCCGCCCAAGTAACCCCTGTGGTCCCTGTGGTCTGCATGGCCCCAGTGGTTTTCAACCTGCAGACCCCCCGGTATTAGGGGTATCTGGGGCTGAAAGCCGCTGATTGAGCTCATTTTCAAGTTGGTCCTTCTTTTCCCTGAGGACCTGTAATTCTGATTCCAACTTTTCCTTTTCCGCCTGGGTCTTTTTGACCTGGGCTTCAAGCTGGCGGATCTTGCCCTGGTACTCCCAGAGTTTCATACTCACCTTGATTTGTTTAACCATCCATAAAAGAATAATAAACAGGGCACCAAAAGCGGCCGAACCGAGCATCACCAGGGCCAAGGGAACCTGTTGTGGCGGGATAAAAATAAGGTTGACATCCACCAGACTGGAATTCTGCCAGGCAAAAAAAGCCCCCAAAATGGTAAAAGCCAGGAGCACAATAACCCAAAACACCTTCGCCCACCCCCAGGACTAAAATAAAAAAAGGAACAGCCAACCATTTGACCACGGTTGACTATTCTCTGATCCTGCCCGGAAATCCTGCCTGCTGGAAACACCGGACAGCTGGCCACTGGCAGCTCATGGGGGACGGTTACGGCGACAGCCCGGTCACTCCCGTCCTGGAACCCACTCCTAACCTGGAAACCTGGTGTCTTTCCCGCTGTTGGTGGGCGATGAGGACCAGGTGTTCTTTCCGCAGTTCCTCCACGATATGCAAGGTACCACCGGCCGTCGAAGTCAGGTCAGCAAGGAATTTCTTGTTGGGCTCCAGACCGATGCACGCAAAGGTCACCCCGAGCCGGGCGAGGATTGAGGCGGCCTTCAGGGCATCATCCAGGGGATTGATGGTCCATTTCGGAACCGTAGGAATCCCGTCGGTAATGAGAAGGATCAGGGGGTTCCTGGTCCCCGCTTTTTCCAGGTAGTTGGCCCCGTCTACCAAGGCCTGGGCCAAGGGCGTCAAACCGTAAGGGGAAATCCTCTTCACCCCGGCCTCAATACGCCTGTAGTTGCGGGTGAAGGGTACAAAAACTGTAGCCCACCTCTCTTGGAAAGCCATAACTGCCACCTTGTCCCCGGTAGAAAGGAGGAGGTGCCGGGCCAAGAACTTGGCCGCCCTGATGCGCTCCCCGGCCATGCTGGCGCTGGCGTCGATAATGAGGCAGATGTCCACCGATGACCTTCGCTTTTTGTCGAAGACCCAGATATCATCCCGGTTGATCTCCAGGCCCGCCTGCCCTTCCCTCTTGGCCCTGACCAGGGCAGCAGTGACCGTTTCGGGGACGGCGATATCCCCCACCCAGTCTGTTCTTGAGACCGGGTGAGCCTTCTTGGTAATTCCCAAGGCACAGCGGGAGGAAAGCCGGCTTTTCTTGCTCAGGGTCAGCTTTCGGGAGGGAACCAGGAAGCGGCGCACGGCCTTCCTCAGGTACATTTCAATTTCACGGAGATGAGCCCCGTAGTACCGGTAGAGGTTCTGGCCCCGAGGTGTCAACGTAAGCTGGTTGTTCTCCGCAACCACCAACCCTTCCTTTTTCATTTGACTGAGGACTTTCTCCAGGTTCAGTCCTTTCCAAGTCCAGGTTCCGACCAACCGGCTCTCTGAGGTCCCCCGTGCAAGCTCCTTGATAAACCGCCCAAAGTCTTCGGGGTCATCAAACTCCTCTACCAGTTCCGTCAGGGTCCTGATCTGGTCCTGTTCCTGGAGGATCTCATCGCCTGGCCCGCCTGGTCGAAGCTGTCTCGAACCCTGGCGGTTCCCCTCACCCCTCAACTTCGAATCTGAATAGTCGGAATAAGGGGAAAGGTCTGCTTCCCCCGTACCAGCAGCACGGTCGTGGCAAAGCCCTTCCACCCGCCGAATCTCGAACCCCTGCTTCAAAACCTCCTGCTCCACTTCCGCAACCAGGTAAAAAAGGAGGCCGAGCATTTCCGGGCCAAGCAAGAGGCAGATGTGGACATGATTGAGGTGGGCCTTCCGGACCGATTTCTTTTTCCCGTAATTGAGGGCTCCCGTAACCCTCCCCCCACCAGTGGCGGTCTGGATATCAATGTAATCTTCCAGTGACCCGTGGTAAGGCCCATCCTCTTGATGGTCTTCAAGAAAAGCGGCAGTAGCTCGTTTCACGGCCTCCGCCACCCTCCAGTGGTCAACTTCAGCCACCTGGTGAAAGAGGTCCATGTGGATAATCTCGTCTGGCTCTCTCCGGTGGTAAAAAACCTGTCCGGCGTCGTTCGGTACCGAGATCCGGACTACCGAAGGCTGTCCGGGACTGGTGACATGAAGTTTACGGCTTACAACCGTTGTTTGCCCGATCCGGACCCCTTCACCCCTGGCAAGGACACGGGCGATGATGTCAACGAGCACTTTCTGGGTACTATTAGGCCTAATGAGCCTTTTCATCAGCCGCATTTCCCTTTCTGTCACGCCCATCGAACCCTCCTTCGGCCGCAAGAGGTTCAGTGTCGGCGGCCACCCCCACCCACTCTGTCTCCTCTAAAGCTACCATGGGCCGTGCCGCATTTGGTGGTGCGTAGGCCGGTTGGTCCAAGGGGTTGGCCACCGCCTGGCTCTTTCCCCTGGCACCAGGGCTTGAGCCCCGGCCTGTCCGCGGCCCCTGGTTGTTACCTCCCGAATCCGGAGCAGGCGTCGACCCCGGAAGCCTGGGGCCAAGGCGCCTCCGAAACCGCTTCCTCTTCTCTGAAGAGAGGTCCCCGCCAAGTTTCTCCCTCAACCGGGCCAGCAAACGCTCCAGGGACGAACCACCTGCCTCTGACCCCGGTTTCGTGGGGGCCGCAGGTCCTTCGCCCCGGTTCTCGCCCGAACCAACTCGTCCTTGAGCTTCTGTCTGAACCCGGCCTCCAGCCAGTTCCCTTTCCGCTTTTTCCGCCTTCTGGAGATACTGGACAGCCCTGGTTACCACCCCCAGGTCTACCCGGTGCCGCAGGGCAAGGGGGGTCACGGCGACCAGGTCCCTGGCCTCGACGTGGTTCTTTCCCCGCCTCAGGGCCGCCAGCTTGGCGCCCAGGTGGATGGCCTCAATCGCCCGGAGGCTTTCGAGCCCGAACTCGGTGTAAAGGCCAGCCAAGGTCTGGACCAGCTCCTTTGGTAGTTCTGGGTCTGGCGCGGTACTTGCAATTTCCCAAAGTTCCTTCTGGAGCGTCACTTCTGGTAAGTGAAAGCCGTCTTCAGACCCGGCTTCGACCCCGGAAGTCAGGATTTTACCAACAATTTCAGCCTCGTCGGGCCGGCTCATGGCCACTGCAAAATCAAAACGATCGGACAGCTGCCTCCTGATGTCCTCCAGGGGTCCAGGATCCTCGTCGGGATTGGATGCCGCCCAAACCGAGACGGAAACACGCAGCTCCACCGCAGGTAGGCCTGTCTCTTCAATCTGAACACGGCCCGGCTTGGTCCCCATGACATCCAGAAGCACATCCGTAAGTTCTGCGGAGGTGTCAGCCAACCGGTTGATTTCGTCCACGAACAGGATCCCCCGGTGGGCCTGGGGAATGGTCCCGGGTAGAAGTGAGGGTGAGGGGTCCCCTTTTCCAGTCAACCGGGAAAGGTCAATACTCCCAACCACGGTGCCGATCTTGGCGGAATGGGAAATCTCCAGGAAAGGCATGGGAATTTTCTCGATTCCAATGCGCTCAATCTCAACCCGGGAAAGCCCGGCGTGATGGGGGCAGTGGG
>SESX01000249.1 GCA_004367365.1 Candidatus Acetocimmeria pyornia | reverse complement strand
CCCGCTGGTTAGGCGACAGAGCTTCTTTCAGCTCATCGGCTCAGCAGACATGCTGGGCGAACAAGAAAGGCAGCTGCCATTTTTTGTGGCAGCTGCCTCTTTACCGGCAGAACAATATTCTGCACTTGAAATTCTGCACTTGAACTGCGAGAGCAGCCGGCGGTGTACTGGCTTTCCCAACAGCCCGTCGGGCTTGCGGCTTCACTCGCCCCAGGGCAATCCGGGCGCACAGTTCTCAGTGATGCCACTCGTTCGACCTGCGGCCTCCAGTTATCACCCTGCTTTATACCGCTGCGTCAAAGGCAGCATCTACTCTCAATCCCTACGCCGACAAGAAAAGAGAAGCTTTAAGCTTCTTTTGAACCACCTGAAAAAACCCCCAGGATAATCTGAAGTATCTTGCCAAGGAACTTCGGCATCTTGATTACGTGTACCCTCATCACGTCGTGTTTCCCCCTTGCTTAATCATTGAGTCTTAAGACGTACCAACCAAAAACAATAAGACCGATCCCGCTCAGCAGCAACCACACCTTGACCGGAATATTGGTCACAACAATGAACACCCCGGTCACAACCGCTATTAATCCACCGAATTTGCGCAGAGCACGGCGGGAACGGTATGATAACCGGCGAAACCGCACCAAGACACCCCCAGCACCTGTTCCGGGTCAAAGCTAGGAGAGAAAGATGAAAAAACCTCCTGTCCCTAACAGTATATTCGAACAGGAGGAACTTTGGTTCCAATCCCAGCACTTATTTATTCATAACCCCTTCGTCGAAAACAAGGGTCATCTCTACGTTTTTTCATTCCACGTGGGCTCACCGGTTAACAGGCGGCAGATTTTTCCCTATACATCCTCAGCACCGGCCTCCAGCACCTTGAGCCGGGAGATAACCCCCGCCGGGTCAGGATTTTCAAATACGGCCGAACCGGCCACCAGAATCCTGGCACCGGCCTCAATGACCCCGGGAGCTGTCTCAAGGCTGATACCACCGTCAACTTCCAGTTCCACGCCGGCATCCATCTCGTCGATATACCTCCTTGCTTCACGAATCTTGGGCAGAACCAGTGGAATGAATTCCTGTCCCCCAAAACCGGGGTTGACGCTCATGACCAGCAGGAGATCAATCTCCGGCAGGATGGGCAGAACACTGTAAAGAGGGGTGGCGGGGTTCAAGGCAACCCCGGCCCGGGTACCGTTGTCCTTAATGAGCTGGACGGTGCGGTGAAGGTGACGGCACGCCTCGACATGGACGGTGATGATGTCTGCCCCGGCTTCAGCAAAGACAGGTATGAACTGGTCCGGGTCACTGATCATCAGGTGCACATCAAAGGGCAGGGTAGAAATCTTGCGCAGCGCCTTGACCACCGGTGGACCAAAACTAATGTTGGGAACAAAGTGCCCATCCATCACATCCAGGTGCAAAAGGTCAGCCCCTGCCTCTTCCACCGTCGAGATCTCCCGTTTTAGTGAAGCAAAATCAGCTGCCAGGAGCGAGGGCGCAATCCGAATCACCTGTACCTGTTCTCCTCCCTCTCTTGCAGTTCGTGAAGAAAATCGAGGTAGTGCCGGTATCTCCATTCCAACAGGGTCCCACCCTCAACCGCCTCCTTAACAGCACATGATGGTTCCCGGTCATGAATACAGCCGCTGAAGCGGCAGCGGGAAGCATGCTCGCGCAGGTCAACAAAAAGGTTGGTCAATTCCACGGGTGTAAGGTCCGGCAGGTCCAGGCGGCTGAATCCCGGTGTATCAGCCACGAGGCCTCCTCCCGTGAGGGAGAGAAGTTGAACATGCCTCGTGGTATGCCGACCCCTGCCCAGTTTCTCACTGACCTCCCCGGTCCGGAGCGACAGGCCTGGTAGAAGGCCGTTGAGAAGGCTTGATTTTCCCGTACCGCTTTGCCCGGCCAAGACCGACACCTTGCCAGCCAGTTCAGACTCGAGGTCAGTGAGCCCGAATCCAGTTTTGGCACTGGTTGAAACCACCCGGTATCCAACCTCTTGGTACCAGCTTACTACCTGGGCTACCTCTGCCTGGTCCACAAGGTCTATTTTGTTTAAGCAAAGCAGCACCTCAAGGCCACAACCTTCACTGAGCACAACCAGGCGGTCCACCAGGCGCAAGTCCAGGTCCGGTTGGATCAAGCTGAAAACAATCACGGTCTGGTCAACGTTGGCCACGGGAGGCCTCTTGAGCTCTACCTTGCGTGGTAAAATCTCCTCGATGACACCTCTACCTTCTCCTGTCGCCTTGAATTTCACCCGGTCCCCGCATAAAACAGGGGTTCTCATTCTCCGGAACTTACCCCTGAGCTGGCATTCGTAGATCTTGCCGCCTGAGTTAACATAATGGAAGTTGCTGTAAGACTTAACCACTAAACCTTCCCGCATCCGACTGATCACTCCGAAAGTATTTGCTCGCCCTGTTTTACCCCGTCCACCAGGACGACTACCCTGGCCTGGTCGCCTACCCACTCCACGACCCACTCGAAACTCCCGCCAGCCCGGTGCCAGGCCTGGTAAATGACACGGTCGGTACCCCGGTAGTCGGTCAAGAGGATCTTTACCAGCTTAAAGGTCCGCCCGCCTTCTGGGACTTTAACAAAGATGGTTTCCTTCTTGGTCAAGCCACCCTCGCTCACAACGAGGTTAATACGGTCTCCCTTTTGCACCGGTGTCCCTGGTGGCGGTTCCTGGCCGATGACCGTGCCCGGCAGTGCTTCACTTTTCTCTCT
>SESX01000248.1 GCA_004367365.1 Candidatus Acetocimmeria pyornia | reverse complement strand
AGAAAACCGCGTATTTACGTGCCGAGCCCCTTTGACATGTCGCCGTCACTGTCGAACGCCTGTCCGCAAATGGTTCTCCAAAAGGGCAAGACTTCGACGAATGCTAAACTTGTCGCATATTCATGTTTTTGATGACCCTGCGGTGTATCCCATTGTGACCGTTGTAGAAAATGCCCCACCCATTGATAACTACGATATATATGTTGAAATACCTGCTAACACCCAATCGATTACCGATGTGACGGTAGTAGCACAAAGCAGCAAGAATTTGACAAACTTACCAGAAAATATCTGGGGGTTCCTCGTCTCTGAGAACCTTCCACTGGTCCTCAAAGTGAGCCGGATTTCTGTACAGCTAAAAAACTGCGGTACAGTGCATGCATCCAGTACCACAGCCGAAGCCGATTCTTTCGGGGATGCTCTTACTGATACAGGGGGGGCGAATTGCAAGAAGTTCATTAACACAGGACTTATCGACCGCTACGCCATACTTTGGGGACTTGTTTCACTCACACACCAAAGGGAGAGCTTCAAGACCCCACATCTCGATTTATCACATCCGGCAGTCACCAAGGAACGAAGATCTCAATATGACAATCCCAAAATCATCTTCGCCAAAATTGCTAAACGCATCGAAGCAGTTCTTGACCAGAATGGCGAGTTTTCTTCTGCAAACACAAACTTTCTCTATGAATCGAAATTTGGCTTGCATTACCTGTTAGCAGTTCTCAACAGTACTCTAATGAGCGTTTTGTACAGCGCATACTTCGGTTCTTTAAGAATGAGCGGTGGTCACTTCCAATTTCAAGCCCCACAACTTAGAGTTCTCCCTATCCGCCGCATCGCCTTTACCACTCCTCGAAGCGAACGGGTGCAGCTGGTGGAACAAGGGAAGCGTCTTTATCAGGAGGCACTGGAGAGGCTCGGCCTGAACCTGGGTAAAGGAGGTCAGACGTGAGGTATCGAGCGATCATCGAGCGAGGCAAGGAGGGGGTGTACGTGGCCGAATGTCCGGTCTTGCCCGGCTGTTTCTCTCAAGGCAAAACACGGGCTGAGGCCCTGGAGAACATTAATGACGCTATCGCTGGACACCTCGAAAGCCTGCGCAAACACGACGAGCCCATCCCGCCAGCAGTAGAGAAAGAACAATTACAAGAAACTGAGGCAGAGAGATTGCCTGAGATCCGCTGCCTCGACTGTGGAGCTGAACTTAAGCCTGATGACGGCTGCTGCCCTTCTTGTGGAAGCAGGAATAGAGCAATCGCCCCCTATGAACAGGCCAGGATGCACGCGATGATTGATCTCAAGCAGAGAGCGAATGGATATAGGAAGTTCAAGAGACGCTTGAAACAAGGAGAAAAGATCGCGGGCGAATCGAAACGACCCGCCCAGGAGTTTGACGTGTATGACAAAGAATGCAACCTACGGTGCCACATCGTTGTCGAGCAGGACTCAAATGGAGAATTTGAATTAGTACACTGCCATATAGGGCCACTCGATCCCAGTAAACCCGTTAAGGCCCGCACGGCTCCGCTAAAAGTGCCGTACGCGGTCGACCACGAGACAGAGGCCCACATAATCCTGCGCCATATTGATCCCCCGCATCGCCGATTGGTGATTCCTAAGCAGAAGGAGTTGTGCATGAGCCTGCTGAAAGCCCTGTGGCGCCAGGCAGGATTAAATGTTCAGGAGTTTGGGGAGCTTTTGATTTGGTGTTTGGGTAAAAATGGCTGAGAACGTTTACGACGTATTTTCCGAACTCGTAAGGTTTGTTGAAGAACGCTTGAAGAAAGTTCACCAACCCGATCCTGATCTAGTCCGCAAGCACAACGCGGACCCCTTGAACAAGGACTGGCAGATCCCCGAAGGTGCCCTGTGGGAGCAGTCCGACGTGGTGCACGACCTCCTCGCCTTCCTGGCCGAGGAGATGATCCGGCTGAACCAGGAGAAGCAGGCCGAGATGAGGAGCTTCCTCTCCTGGCTTGAGGCCGAGCTCCAGGTCAGGCCCGACAAAAAAGGCCGCACCGGGCTTGAGGCCCTAACCGGGAAGACCAAACTCAAGAATTACCTCGGCGACTACCAAAAGGGGGAACCAGAGCTTCCGTTCGGCGAGCTTTGGGAAATCCTAAAGAAAAACAAGAGCCGCATCGGCCGGCCGCTCTCCCAAGAGTTCATGGCCGAACTGCGGGAGGCCTACGAGCGCAGCCTGGCCAAGCTCCGGCCTGTCAAGGAGCGCCTCCGCCTCACCGACGCCCTCATCGACCAAATCGTCTACCGCCTCTACGGGTTGACGGAAGAGGAGATACGGACTGTTGAAGGTGGCTAAATGTGAACGGTGAAAACTGGTTGTCTGAAAGCGCAGAACAAGAAATGCCTTCACAGCCCCATCTGCGCTCTGACGAGATTTCTCAGACCGAGCTTGAATCAATGGCTGTCGACCGCGATCTACATGTAAAACGCGTCCTAGAGGCAACCTCCACCAAGAAATTGATAGTTGCCGGACCGGGGACAGGAAAGACATTCCTGTTTGGTCAAGTCCTTAGAAAGTGCGGAGGTGGTGGCCTCGTTCTAACGTTTATCAACAACCTCGTGGAGGATCTGAAACGCCAACTGGATACGCTTGCTGAAGTTTATACCCATCTTCTACAGTTGGGAGGCGGGGCAGCGCTGGAAATGCAGATCTGTTGGCACCTGGTCCCTGAAAAGGCGGGATTTGTAGTGCCAATAAGGTGACAAATGTCCCCTATCATTTACTTCACA
>SESX01000247.1 GCA_004367365.1 Candidatus Acetocimmeria pyornia | reverse complement strand
CGGCCTCTCAGGTGGTACCTGTCCGCAAAAGGGTGGGATCGTGATGGATGTCATGCGCCTAGACAAGATCATCGAGATCGACCAGCGCAACCTTACGGCTACCGTGGAGTGCGGGGTTATTAACAAGGACTTCCAGGATGAACTTGCCAAAATGGGTCTCTTCTACCCTCCGGACCCGTCAAGTTGGACTGTTTCCACCATCGGAGGTAATGTTGCCACCAGGGCTGGTGGTCCAAAGGGTGTCAAGTACGGTACCACAGAGGATTACGTTCTCGGGGTCGAAGCAGTGATCGGCGGGGGAGAAATACTAAAGGCCGGTGGCAAAACGGTTAAATTTTCTTCCGGGTACGATTTGCCCCACCTGTTCGCCGGTTCGGAGGGTACTCTGGGGATCATGACCAAGGTTACCGTCCGCCTGATACCTCTACCGGAAACCAAGAAGACCATGATGGTGATTTTCGATACTCTGGACGAAGCGGCCCAGACCGTCAGTGAGATTATCGGTCGTGGGATCATTCCGGTTTGCCTGGAGTTGATGGATAAAATCTCTGCCCAGTGTGTTGAATCATGGAAACCGGTCGGACTACCAACAGATGCCGATGGGATCCTTTTGATTGAAGTCGATGGTGATGAGTACGAGGTCGAGAAAAACGCCAAGGCCATCGAAGAGGTCTGCCGGTCCATGAAACCCCGTGAATTCAAGCTGGCCCGGAGTGCTGAAGAAGCAGAACAACTCTGGCTTGGCCGGCGGTCTGTATTCTCGGCCATGGCCCAGCAGTACACCACGGTTCTGGTGGAAGATATCACTGTACCCAGGACCAAAATACCGGATATCATTAGGGCCTGTCGTGAAGCCGGCCGCAAACACGATGTGATCGTTTCGGTCCTGGGCCATGCTGGAGACGGGAATATCCATCCACAGGTCCTCACCGATATCAGGGACAAAGAGGAGCTGGCCCGGGTCGACGCTGCCCTGGCTGATATAGCCAAGGCAGGCCTTGAACTGGGTGGAACCCTCTCGGGTGAGCACGGTATTGGTGTGGCCAAGTCTAGGTTCTTCGTCTGGGAGCACGGTGAAGTCGGGAAGAAGGTCATGATGGGTATCAAAGCCGCTCTCGACCCGAAGAATATTTTCAACCCCGGTAAGCTCTTTGAAGAAGGGGGCCAGTTAGCCTGATGGTCGAGCTCAGGGACTTCTACGATGAAATATACAACTGCTTGCAGTGTGGTTTCTGCCTGGCTAAATGCCCGGTACACCGGGAGGAAAGGGTTGAACCGGTCCTGGCTCGTGGACAGATGAACCTGGCCCGGGCCCTCCTGGACGGTGAACTCAAGCCGTCCAGGAAAATGGAGGAACTCTTTTACATGTGCCAGCTCTGCACCCAGTGTACCGAGGGCTGTCCGAGCAATGTTCATACGGCCAATGTGATGATTGCGGCCCGGGCGGAACTGGCCAAGCATAGACCCATACCTTTCGTGAAAAAACTGATCTTCAATGCCATGAAGAACCCTGGCAAGATGTCAACCCTGGTTAAGCTGGGGGCCCTGGGTCAATCCCTCTTTTTCAAGAAAAAGGAGAACATGTGCCACGAACGGATTCCGGTTCTTTTCGGTTCAGACCGGTTGCTGCCCCGGCTTTCTGGGCGGTCTTTGTTTGACCAACTGCCGGAAGTAGTGAAGGTTCGGGATGCCCGCATGCGGGTGGCCTACTTTACCGGCTGCTTTACAACCTACGTGGACAATGAAGTGGGACATGCTGTGCTCCGGACCCTGACTCGCAACGGAATCGAGGTTGTAGTTCCCAAGAAACAGCAGTGTTGTGGTATTCCCATCTTGGCCCATGGTGACCTCCAAGGCGGTCTCAGTCTCTTGCGCAGGAACATTGAACTCTTGGCTGGGCTCGATGTGGACTACATTGTGGTTGACTGTACCTCGTGTGGTTCTACCCTGACCGAGCTTCCCGAAGTATTTCTGAAAGATGCCGGCGAAGAGTTTGCGGCCAAGGCAGAGAAGGTGAAGGGGAAACTGTATGAAGTCACCGAATTTCTGGCTGAGGTTGCCGGTTTCGACAAAGAACTCGGGGAGCTCGGCCTGAAGGTGACCTACCATGTTCCCTGCCACCGGAACTGGTCGCAGGTCGACGGGATCCGTTCCGGTCCCAGGAAGCTGATGGAAGCGATTCCGGGCGTTACACTGGTTGAAATGAAGGAACCGGAATGGTGCTGTGGTGCAGCTGGTTCCCACATGCTGACCCACTACGAGCTTGCATCCAGGATCCGCGACCGGAAATTGGTGGATATTGCCAGCACCGGGGCGGACCTGGTGATGAGTCCGTGTCCGGGGTGCCGGATGCATATCAAAGATGGTTTGAACCAGAAGAAGATGCACCAGGATACCATCCACCCGATTCAGATCCTGGACAAGGCGTACGAAGCGGCTGCGCCCAGAGAAATGAAGAAGGCCAACTGAAGGGAAGGCGCGTCTCAAACCGCTTGGAAGAACAATCAGAACCACCAGGTGCCGAGACTGGATTGCGGCTAGGTGCGGTAAGGGAGAATAGAAAAAAGGCGCCGGGGAAAAACAGTATGGGAGTCGGTCTGTAAGCAGGCTGACTCCCTTGTTTATGGCTTCAAGACCGGGTACACGGGCATGGGTTAAACCTTGGCCGGAATACTGCACGTGGCAGCTGGTATTCTTGGGGGAGAAAAAGCAGGCTGAAATGTCAAAGGGGGAATTCGAGTGTCCAATACTTGGCCCCAGGCAACTGAGA
>SESX01000246.1 GCA_004367365.1 Candidatus Acetocimmeria pyornia | reverse complement strand
GGCCCTTGAACGCACCCACGATCCGCTCCACCAACCGCTCGTCGTAGCCACCCCAGCGCACCATTCACATCACCTCCACGAACGGGGTTATCTGATTTGGGGGATTGAATGAAGTAAGCTCATTAGAGGGTTGTGTGGAAATCCAAATATCAAACCCAAAGTGTTGGGCCCACTCCCGAATCGCCACCGTAAACGCCCCTCGTATCTTTTCGGCCATCTTCGGCAGCCCGGCTACCCTACCGCACAAGGCGTGAGGGCCCGTGGCTTTGCGCCCCCTCCTTTCGAAGGGTTTGCCCTTTCGGATGGCCCGACCCTGCAGACCCTCCAAAAGTTGGCTGTATTCTAAAATAGTTAAAGCAACTTGTCAAGAGTTGGAAAACTTGGTTTCATTCTGGACTTTGCCATTCTCGCTTGTTTCAGCAATTCTGATATAGGAAAATCGCAATGTTTCTTATTTGCGATCCCTTGGCCCTTGGAAGTGATCCATGGAGATCGACTTCACCTTAAGGGACACACGTCCCATATGGAAGGATTCAGCCCCGGGTTCTTCCCTTTTATGGGGTGGCCTCCATTTGCTCCACATAGCACACGGGGCACACATCACTGTCTCCGAAAAAGGCAGCCCCACACGACCGACACTTGCGGGCACCCGCGGCGAGCATCGCCCGCTCCCTTGCCCGGGTGGCCGCTAGCAAGGACACCATCCGATCCCGCAACCTCGGCGGCAACTCCTGCCCTTCCAAGGCGTTGCGTGCCCACACCTCATCTTCGGGCGTTATGGCTATCTCTAGCAAGTGGGGCACAGAGGCCAGTTCAGGGGGCCTTACGGAGAACTTCAAATCACAGATATCATAGCCTTTTTCCTGGAGTTCCCTGACGATCTTTTCCTTTTGGAGGTGGAGTTCTTGAGCGAGGGCATGGGAGGGCACACTCAAATAGAGGGTTTTATCTTTCACGTATAAAGGGCAAGCCTTGTGGGCCAGTGGAGGTGCCTCCGTATCCCACTCCACCACAACTAGCTGTTCGCGGAATTTGTCCACTATACCGTAACGCCTCAGCAAGCTCTCAAGGGTTTTCCACAGCCCTTCTTCTGCCATCAATTTTCAATTTTATCTTCTTTTTCTCCCAGTTAGTAGTAGTAGTTGTCGCTGTTGGCTGTGGAAAAAACTCTAAGATCCCCATGGGAACTGGAATTTCTCCTGTGGAAAACTTGTTGAAAACCGCGTGAAAAAAGCACCGGAAACTGTGGAAAGCCCACGGGATATAGGGTTACCGTGGGTGGCGCGGGGGGCTTTTCCACAGATTTTGGGGTTTTGTCCACAAGGATTCCCCAGGTTTTCCACAGGACCCTGTGGAAAACCTCTACGGTGCATATTTGTTCTGCAATTCCTGCCTCAGCGAATCGATTTCGTTACGCAAGAGGGGTGTGTCCTTTAACAACTCCTGCATCTTTTGGTACGCGTGCATGATGGTGGAGTGATCGCGCCCCCCGAAGGCGGCCCCCAAGGTGGGGAAAGAACTGTTGGTGAGCTCCCGCGCGAGGTATATGGCCACTTGACGTGCATGTGAAATGTCCTTTCGGCGGGCCGGGCCCTCGAGGTCCTCTACCGAGAGGCCGTAATGGCGGGCCACCTCTTCCTTGATCACATCCACCGTGAGGCGTTGTTTCGCCGTTTCTTTGGGCGCAGCGGGGATCAACTCGTCCAATACCTCGGGGGTGATCTCCCCTTCCCCGAGCTTCATATATGCAATGACTCGGATTAACGCCCCTTCCAGGTCGCGCACATTGGTGGCCACCCGGGAGGCGATCATCTCCAGAAGCTGGTCCTCGAGCTCTACTCCCTGGCGACGGGCCTTCTCCCGGAGTATCGCGATCCGTGTCTCCAAGTCCGGAGGCTGAATATCGGCCACCAGTCCCCAGCGGAAGCGCGACACCAGTCGGTCCTGCAGCCCGTGGAGTTCCTCGGGGGGACGGTCGGAAGAAAGTACTATCTGCTTTCCGTTTCCGTAAAGCTCGTTGAAGGTGTGGAAAAGTTCTTCCTGGGTCGCCTCCTTGTTCTTCAGGAAATGAACGTCATCGATGAGGAGTATGTCCACGTTGCGGTACTTGGCACGGAACTGTTCGGTGGTGTTGTTCCCGATGGCGGTGATGAGCTCGTTGGCGAAACGTTCCGATGTCGTATAGACCACGGTGAGCTCATTCGGGGTCGAGAGCACGTAGTTCCCGATCGCGTGGAGGAGGTGAGTTTTCCCCAGCCCCACCTTCCCGTAGATAAAAAGAGGGTTATAGGCCCGGGCGGGCGATTGGGCTACTAACTGGGCTGCGGCGAAGGCGAACTGGGAGTTTTTGCCGCGTACGAAGGTCTCGAAGGTGTACTCGGGGTTGAGGGGTAGGGTCCCCAAGTAGCGGGGCGAGACGGTGGGGGGAGAGGTGAATTGAGCGGGAGCACCTTCTTCACGTACCACAAGCTTTAGGGACATCCCGGGGGAGATGTGGTCCCGGATGAGGCGATTGATGAGGTCTTGGAAACGGCGTTCTATCCCCACTTTGATGAAGGTGGACGGGACCTCGAGGACGAGATGGTCTCCGTCGACCTTCACGGGGTGCACCTCGGAAAACCAACCCACAAAACTCGTGGGGGGAATTTCCTTTATGAGCTCCCGTTTAAGGGTTTCCCAAATCGCCTCGGCCGAATTTCCCATAAATGCCCCCGCCCCAAAGGGCAAAAACAAAGCAAGTGGCGAGGCCCAGAGTCGAACTGGGGACACCGCGGTTTTCAGCCGCGTGCTCTACCACCTGAGCTACCTCGCCA
>SESX01000245.1 GCA_004367365.1 Candidatus Acetocimmeria pyornia | reverse complement strand
CCGGGCTGCGATAGCAATTACAGCTAAGGGGTGTTCAGGGATGAAATATGGGTATAGCACCTCCTTTTCTTAAGCTGCGGCCTGCCGGGCCAGGTAGGCTCGGTATTCGGCCGGTGAACGGTAACCCAGGGCCGAATGCAGCCGTTCTGTGTTATAGAACCGGATATACCGCTCGATGTCTTGCTTGGCTTCGTCAAAGGTCCGGTATTCGTTAAGCCAAACGGCTTCTTCTTTCAAGGTCCGGAACCACCGTTCGATGAAGGCATTAGCGTCCGGGTTGTTGTAACCCGTCCGTTCGTGGGTTATGCCGCCCCTCAAGTTACTGTAAAATATCTTCAGGCAAAATCCATTAACTTCCATGGAGAAGGAGCCGTGGCAAAAAAGTAGAAGAACCTCCAATGTAAACCCTACATCCCAAACAAGAAGGAGGTTCTTCTACTATGAACACGGCCCCGGAACTCGAAAAAGCCCCGGAGATGCTGGCGAAAAGCCCGCTGATGAATCTGCCGCAGGTACGCGCCCTTATTCATAAGGTACTAACCTCCGGGATGGATTTCAATACCCTGGAACGAGAATTTTTCCAGATCTTCCGGGCGTTGTTCGCTTAAGTTGGGCGCCGTGCTGGGTTCAATAGACCAGATGCTCCTGGTCAGTGCGTTACGGGAAGGCTGGAAAGTAGTAGCCAGACACGAAAGGAGTTTAGAGACCAGCCTTGGCTTGATAAGATACCGACGGCGCTGCTACAGAAAACGCACTGCTCAAGAGCGGATACGTTTACGGGCACCTTCTTGACAACCTGTTGGGCTTGCAAGAAGACCAGAACTTGACGCCAAGACTGATCCAGTTGGCGATAATGGTGGCGGCGGATAGTTCTTACCGCCACACGGCTCGTGTTCTGGAGGAACTTTTGGGCGTAAAAATCAGCCATGAAAGCATTCGCCAACTGGTGGTTGCGGCCGGCGAACACATTTCCCAGTGGGATCAAGAAACGGCCCTTGACGGAACCGGGGAAAGAAGGGTGCCCTTGCTGATTATCGAGGTGGACGGCACAAACCTGAAACGACAGATGCGCGGGAGAAAGAAACGCCGCGGTCAGAAGACCTTTGAGCTAAAAACGGCCGTGATCTACGAGGGTTGGGAGAGTACCGTTGCCGGGAAAGCAAAACTAAAAAACCCCCAATACTTTGTCTACGTAGGGACGGGCGAAGCATTTTGGGAGGTACTGCTTTTGTCTCGGTCGTCTTTACGACCTGGACGGATGCCGGCGCATAATCGTGGGCGGTGATGGGGCTATCTGGATCAGACAGGGAGCAGAACTACTGGGGGCGGAATATCAATACAGTTGTTTTCACCTGGAGAGGGACTTAAGGCGGTTGTTTGGCGGTAGCCCGGAAGCCGGAGCGGTCCGCAGGACACTGGAGAACAACGACCGAGCAGCTTTCAACCTGCTTTTGGAAGCTTTAAAGAAAGAGGCGAAAGACCCTTCGCAGCGTGAAAGGCTGGGTGTTTTTCAAAGCCTGATCAACAGCGTGTGGGAGGATTTGACCTCTTGAGCGGAAAAGGGGCGGGCCGGTACCGGCGAACGCCCGGGGGTTGGGTGTAATCGAAGCCAATGTCGGGCATACCGTTACCCGGCGTTTTAAGCACCGGTGTGCTTCCTGGACGCCGCGTGGTGCGCACGGTTTGGCCAAGGTAAGATGCGCGTTGCGGAATGGAAACCTTGCCGAACTGCTTGCGCTTGCCGGTCCACCACGGGTGGTTGGCGAGGAAGCGGTGAGGGAAGATGTTTTTAGTGGTTATTGGTCCCGGAAAGAGACTGACGGGATGGACAGACCGGATCCGGCGCAAGTAATGCCGGGCTTCGCTGCCGGCGGCCTATGGACCGGACCAAAGAGCCAGAGAGTTGGCGCGGGTGATCGGCCGGCTCACCGTGGAGTGGCTGTTTTAAAACCGCCTTTGCAACAGAGTGGGGATGAGTATCCCCACACTCCATAAATACCCATGTCTGGAACATAAAACATATCGATCGGGTTACATTGGAGGAAACTTGACCACCACCTAAAAATACTTGACAGCATCCTCATCTATTTCCTGCCACCCAAAGAGCCGTTGTTGTGGTATAATAGCCATAAGGGGAAACCTCCTTTGGTTCTTTTTTGGCTCTGAAAAAAGAATTCTCCACAAAGTAAGGTTTCCCCTTCCTCTTTTTCTAAGTTTTTCTCCGTGCTGCTTGCTGTTCTTCCTTTTCTCTCTGGTTTTCTCTCTCTGGGGTCAATTGTACTTTTACACCACCTATCTGTTTCTAAAACCCGCGTAAAATCTGGATCGGCCTGGGGTAAAATGCTCTGTCAGCATCGCTGAAACCGGCTGTTTATCTTTGTTCCCGAACAGCGCAATAGCTTCGTATCTTAGACAAAATCGATGCCAACGATCGGGCCGAGGATCAAGAACACGGTAACCGACGCGGCGACGAGCTCCCGGCGGAGTTGGCTACCCGAGAAAAGTGTCTCGAAATGATTAAGAAGGCCAAGGCTGAACTGGAAGCCGAAGCCTGCGCCAAACAAGAACAGGAAGAGGCCCGGCGCGAAAGCAAGGACGATAAGAATCAACAGCGTTGCAGGCGCAAGAATGCCAAACCCAAGGCCAAAGACCAACGTAACTTTACCGACCCTGATTTGCGGATTATGCGTAACTCAGATAAGGCTTTCATTCAGGCGTATAATGCTCAGGCCAGCGTCGATGCTGAAACACATATTATCGTTGCCGCCGACCTGACTAATCAGGCCGCGGACACGACTCACTTACCGGATGTTAATGGCCAGTATAAAATCGGCATAAATGGCCACGAAAAGTCGTCCACCTACACC
>SESX01000244.1 GCA_004367365.1 Candidatus Acetocimmeria pyornia | reverse complement strand
GGGCCTTCCTTATTGGCCAAAAGTGGCTACTTTATCTGTCCGGAAGTGAACACTTTTGTTGTCCGTTTATGGTCATTTTAATATGGCCGGTAACAATGATAGGCGCAAAGCTATTGAGGTGCTTGATCTTGACTGACTGGACTTACCACAAAGGTTGGGCTCGGCACAATATTTTTGGTTTACGACGGGAATGGTTGGAACTTTACCTCGAGGACCAAAAGGGATGGCGCAATTGGTCAACCTTGGGAAACCGCCAAGTTGATTCTTTGGCGGTGTGGCTAAAGACAACCGGCATTGAAGACCAGAGGGGCAAGTTGACCCCGTTGGGAGAACAGTTTATCGCCAAAGGAACGGATTGCGCCTTTCTATGGGAATTGCTCTGGGTCAACGTAGTTTTCAACTTCCCTACGGCTCGTTGGTACGCCCACCTAAGGCAAGGGGAATGGACCACGACCGAGCTGAAGTCAATGCTCCGGCGAACAGTACCTCGTCTGGCAGAGCGGACGGTCTCTAATGCCATTACGGAATTAGCAGGTCTCATGGAACGGACGCCAGTGGGAGATGAGTTGGGGCAGGGAGATGTTGTGGGCAAGAGGCGGCGTCGCCTTATCCGTCGCGGTGGAAAACCCTGCAACGCCGCTATTGCCCACGCCCTGGTGAGGTTATACCTCCAACTGGGCCAAAGGCGGCTTCCGTGGGACGGCAACTTCACCTGGCCCTGGGTAGTTTTCGCCTGTAGCCGGCAGTATGTCCTGGAACGCATGATCAGCATGGACCAGGACTTGTTCAGTATTGACGAAGAAGGTGTGACGATCCGGATGGTGGACAAGGAGGAGTGGCAGTGTGGCGGTACGATAATTACCTTGCTGTGAGCGAAGATTTTATCCCGGTATTTTCCGAAGATATCGACAAGAATTACAGGGGGAATTGGAAGTTCTTCATTCCTCATGCTCAGATGCGGGATATGTTGGAGAAGCTCGTGATCGCATTAGAGCGGGCGCATGGCGGCGATAAACGCTCCCTCTGGCTTACCGGGGCTTACGGAACGGGCAAGACCTTCGCGTGCTTCGTTATAAAGCACTTACTGGAAGATGAGCTGGATGAAATCCAAGATTATTTTGAAAAATATCAGATTCTGGCGCCGCTTTGGCCTCGGCTTAAGGCGCTAAGAGAAAATAAACGCTATCTAGTGGTCTACCGTTCGGCATCGGGACATATCACGTCAAACCGCCGACTGATGATGGAAATACAGCAGGCGATCAAGAATCAGCTGAAGGTTCAGGGTTTCGAGAACACCTTCGGCGAAAGTATCATGGATCATCTGGTGAGCAAGCTGACCGACGAAAGCGGCATCTTTAACTGGGAAAGGGCTTTTAGTAAGTATAAAGGGCGCTTCAGGACGGCAGAATCAGCCGAGGAGGTCATCCAGCGTCTTCGCGCCGGGGATGTCAGGATGGGCGAACAGGTAGCAGAGATCCTGGAGGAAGAGGGCCTTACCTTGATGGATTCGCCTGCGGCCATCAAAGCCTGGATAAAGGAAGTCATCGTCAACAATAACCTGCAAGGTATCCTCTTCATCTGGGATGAGTTCACGGAGTTCTTCGGTAATAACGTACCTGTGACGCCCTTGCAGGAACTCGCCCAGGCTACAGCAGAAATGCCTTTCTACCTGTTCCTCGTCACCCATCGGGCCTTGAACCAGTTTGCTCGCATCGACGACGAGACGCGCAAGAAGCTGCTTGACCGTTTCCACACGTGCCAGTTGGAAATGAACCCTGTGACGGCATACAAGCTAATAGCTAACGTAATTGAGGCTAAGCCAGGCCTAGGGGACGAATGGGAAGCCAAGAGAGATTCCCTCTGGAGTGAAGTGGACAGGGCCGTGTTCCATATCAAGATTTTGGGTGAGCAGGTCAAGAAAGATGAGCTCAAGATGCTAGCCCCCATTCATCCCTATACCGCCTATCTCCTGTCGACAATATCTACCCTCTATAGCTCAAGCCAGCGAACGCTCTTCCAATTCCTCAAAACCGACGAACCGGGTTCCTTCCAATGGTTTATCACCAACTACCCCAAGGATAACTGGTATTGGCTGACACCTGATTATCTGTGGGAGTATTTCTTCGAAAACGTTAAGATCGAAACGATTGAGATGATTAGCGACATCTTAAGCCATTATCATTCCAACAAGGGCAGCCTGGAAGGGGAGGACGAGCTACGCGTATTCCGCGTGATGCTGCTCCTCACCGCGTTATGGCGACAAACGCAAGGTGCGCACACCCTGCTTAAACCGAGCCTGTCGGTTCTCAAGCGCATGTTTATGGGCACCGACCTCTACTACCGTGTGAGCGAAGTGGCGGAGAGCTTGTGCGAACGCAATATTATGCTTCCTGTGCCCTCTCGCGATGATTGTGAATACATCATACCCACGGCCATCATTGACCGGGCGAAGTTGCAGGAGTGTGAGCAGCGTGCTAAGAGGAGCCTGACCTTTGAGAAAATGATCGATACGGAAAACGTAAATGCACAGTTCGCATCGGGCCTGAAGAACCTGCTCTCCCTCCAGGGATCGGCCCAGAAACGTCATCCTATCCGGATCGTCTCGGCCAGAGATCTAAGACTACGTCGCGATCGTATCATCCAAGGTGTAGAAAGGTCCTACGAGGTGGGGGTCATCCTGGTAGTCGCCCGGGATGACGAACATCTGCACGAATCCGAAGACATCGCCATGGAGCTCAGCAGGGCCCATGCTAATTATTGTATACTGATCAGCCAAATTGCCTTCGGGGAAAGACGGTGGAACGAGTGGCTGGGTGTTAATTCTCTCTGAAATCTGACCCTATTTTCTCTCCGAAAATTGACCCCCCTCCCAGGGATTATTACCCCTGGCTGAGGAATAA
>SESX01000243.1 GCA_004367365.1 Candidatus Acetocimmeria pyornia | reverse complement strand
AGCTTCTGGGAGAGTAGGTCGCTGCCGGATACCTTCTTGCCCCGGGTTTTCCCCGGGGCTTTTACGTATTTCCTGGATGGGAGTAAACGTCCTCTTCAAAAGGAGTTGGCTCCGCCTCGTCGAACTATGGGTTGAGCGGGGGTGGAAAAGTGGCCGGTTCCTGCGGTGGCCATGAGGGGAGAAGGAAAGAGACCGAACAAACCAGGGCCCCGTTGGTTGAGGCCTTACAGTCATACCTTGGGCAAGGGCGAATTTCTTTCCATACCCCCGGTCATAAAGGAGGAGGGTGGCCCGGTTCGACGCCGGAATCAAGGAGATGCTTAGAGAGGATTGTGGGGGAGAGGGCCACCCGCCTGGACCAGACTGAACTCCCCGGTCTCGGCAACCTTCACCGGGGCGTCGGACCAGATGACCCCATCTGGCAGGCCCAGAAGTTACTGGCTGCTGCTTATGGGGCTGACCGGTCCTTTTTCCTGGTCAATGGGAGTACTGTTGGGCTCCAAGCCCTGGTCATGGCTACCTGCCGTCCGGGGGACAAACTGGTTATTTCCAGAAACGTGCACAGTTCCGTGATTGGAGGTTTGATCCTGTCTGGTGCCTTTCCAGTCTACCTGGAATCCTACCTGGACGAGCTCCCAGGGGGTAGGGATGAATCTTTACACAGGCTGGGGGTAAAAGGGGTCGGGACAGGTTTGAACCCGCAAAAGGCATCGCGGGGGTACCGGGTTATGAGGTCGACACCTCCGGCACCCACCCCCGAGATGGTCAAGAAGGCATTGAAGGCTCATCCGGAGGCCAAAGGGGTGTTCATCACTTCCCCCACCTACCAAGGTCTTGTACCCCGAGTGGCAGAGATTGCAAGAGTAGCCCATGGCCACGGGGTTCCCCTCTTGGTGGATGAGGCCTGGGGGGCGCATCTTCCTTTTCACCCGGCTCTTCCCAGGCCAGCCCTGGCTTTGGGGGCTGATGCTTGTGTTCAGAGCGCACATAAGACTTTACCGGCTCTAACCCAGGGCTCCTGGTTACATCTGAAGGGTGAGCGCATCGACCCGGGCGCCGTCGAGGCGGCCCTCAGTTTGCTGCAGACCACCAGCCCCTCGTACCTATTGATGGTGGGCCTTGACCTGGCGAGGCAACAGGTGGTGACTGGGGGCAGGCGGTACCTGGCCCGGCTCCTGTCCCTCCTTGGCCCGGCCCGCGAAAAGGTCAAAGCCATGGAAGGTCTTGAATTGCTGGAAGAGGAGCAGGCCCGGGCCCGTGGATATGCTGACCTTGATCCTACTAGGCTTTGGGTTGATACTGGAGGGCTTCGATGCAATGGGGTGAAGGCTGCTGGTTTTTTGCGCGAGGAATTTAACCTTGAGGTCGAATTTGCCGATCCCACTGGCTTTCTGGTCTTGATTACCATGGCCGATGACCAGGTGTCGGTTTCTTCCCTGGTTTCAGCCTTGGCAGCCTTGGCCGCTCGCTTTCGTGGTCACGGCCAAACAGGTGAAGGGTTATTGCCAGGTTCTCCCGTAGAATCTGGCCTGAGTTACATCTTTGCTTGCCTGAGACCTGAAATAGTTCTCACTCCCCGGGAAGCCTTTATGGGTACAACAGAGGTGGTACCCCTCCAGCGAGCGGTGGGCCGGGTTGCGGCAGAAGTGGTGGCTCCTTACCCACCAGGTGTACCCCTGCTCTGTCCTGGTGAACGGATTACCCGGGAAGTAGTGGTTGAGCTTGAAAACCTCAAAAGGTGGGAGATTCCTTTCCATGGACCAGTGGACCCCACCCTCGATTACATTCAAACCGTACGCTTCCTTGGTTAAACTGGTTCTAGTGGTGGCCTGGGACAAGGATGCCCTCCCCTACGCACCTCATCCGGTTGAGGTTCAGGTTGGTGGCGCTACCATCTTTGTTTTAGGCATGGAACGTTATGAAAAGATATAAAGGGATGTCCTTGATGGCGATGCGTGATATTATCGGCCAAGAATACGTGCAAAGAGTCCTCTCTAACTCCATCAAGAAGGAGCGCGTAGCCCACGCCTACCTTCTTGTGGGTGAAGATGGTGCGCAAAAGACCGAAATGGCTCTCAATTTTGCCAAAGCATTGAATTGTTCCAGGGGAGACGGTGATTCTTGTGATGCCTGCCTTTCATGCCGGAAGGTTGAAGCTGGGAATCACCCTGATGTCAGGGTTATTACACCGGACGGAGTCTCACTCAAAATAGCCCAGATGAGGGACCTGTCAAGGGAAGCGTGGATGCGTCCCCTGGAGGGGGAGTGGAAAGTTTTTATCATTGAGCAGGCCCACAAGATGACCACCGAGGCCGGTAACAGTCTGTTGAAACTGTTGGAAGAACCGCCCGGGCGAGCGGTGCTGGTCCTCACTTGTATCCAACCATGGGGACTTTTGCCGACGATTGTTTCGCGCTGCCAGGTCATCGAGTTCAGACCTGTGGCCCCGGAAGATATTGAACGAGCGCTCGTGCAGCAAGGAACCCCGCCGGATACGGCTCGTTTCCTGGCCATGTTTTCTAACGGTGTTCTGAGAAAGGCCCTTGAATTCTGGAACTCCCCTGAATTTACCGCCTGTCGGGAGCAGGTGGTGGAGTGGTTTTTCGCCTTGGAGGCGATGGATGATGCACAGGTTTTGTCACTGGCCCAAGAGGTAACTGGTCAGGACGGGGCTGCACCTTACGTCCTGGACCTGTTTCAGGGTTTGTTTCGTGACCTCCTGGTTCTGACCTCTGGAGGGGATACTGAGAGCAGACAGGTGCCTGTGATGAACCTGGATAAGCAGGCGTCCCTTGAAGGCAAAGCCCGTTCAATTCCGGTCAAGGCTGCTTTGAAAGGTGTCAAGATTATTGAACAAACCAAGCAATACCTGGACGGTAATGTGAACCGCAGGTTGGCCCTGGAGGTCATGT
>SESX01000242.1 GCA_004367365.1 Candidatus Acetocimmeria pyornia | reverse complement strand
CCAGGGCGGCTGGCCACAGCCAGGATATCCCCTGTGGGCACATCAACCACCACTACCGCCCCTTTCCTTACCCCCTGCTTCCCCAAAACACTTTCCACCGTTTCCTGGACCGTCACGTCTAGGGTGGTCCGGAGGTGGTTCCGGGCCTGCCCCGGTTCGCGACGCCGAAAGCCGAGCCCAGGAATCAGGTTCCCTTTCCCGTCCACGAGGGCGAGGATGGAGGCCGGGTAGCGTCCCCGGAGAACCGAGTCAAATGCTTTCTCCAGACCCGATACCCCGGTCCCATCTGAAGGACGTACGTAACCCACAGTGTGACCGGCCAGGGCGCGAGGCCCGTAGCGTACCCGCTGCAAGGTTACCAGGACCCCAGGTAATCCACCTTCGGACACGGCTTGGTCCAGCTCCTCCCCAGAAGGAGGAACCAAAAGCCACGGTTCACCTCTGGCTTTCTGGAAGCGCCTCAGGAGTTCATCGGAACCCTGGTTAACCAAGGGGCCCAGGGTCTCAGCCACCACAAGGTCCCGGTCCACCTGTCCGGGAAAGACAACCACCACCCTGCGCCAGTACCCGTCACTCAGTGGACGCCAGTTCCGGTCGTAGATGACCCCGCGCGGCAGTTCCAGGGGTACCTGCACCGCACGTTGGCGGAAAGCCCCTTCGGCGAGGCGTGGACCGTTCCAAAGCTGGACCACGGCCAACCTGAAGACCAGGACAGAAAAGAGGAAGCCCACTGCTGCAAGAAGGACAACGATCCGTACCCACACTCTGTTTTTCGACATCCTTTAACCCCCACCGGCCATGCGTCGGCCCCGTTACCCCGGTTGACCTCCCGGCTTAACCGCCTCCGGCCACCCATACCGTCTATCTTTCCACTCTCTCCCTGTCCTAATACATAACACCCCTACATACACCCCCCAAAAAAAGAAGGCCTCCACCTTTACACAAGGCAGTAGGAGCACGGTAACATCTAAAGTGGGGCTAAAAACAAAAAAAGAAGGCCTCCACCTCTGAAGAAGGCAGCTGCCTTTTAGCACCGCTAAAAACCTAGCGGCTCTTTAGTTTTCGTACCAAGGTACCACAGTGAACGGAAACTTAGGCACTGCTCCGGACCCCTCGCCCCTTCCCACCCAGACGCCTTTGACGCTTCAAGCAATCCACAAGGAAGATGCAGCAACCAATCCAGACCAATTGGTGGCCAGCTCAAGGATCCGGCCCGGCACCGCAAATCTTTATCTTTGAAAGGGATTTGCCACCAACTCAACCGTGAGCTTCCCCAGGAAGACCATGGTCGTGACCAGGACCCCAGCAAGCGCAGTCCCCAAAACCAGCGCCGGAAAGGCGCGCCGGAAAGGCAAACCCAGAAACGTCGCCACCATGGTTCCGGTCCAGGCTCCCGTAGAAGGCAGGGGCACAGCCACCAGTAACACAATCCCCACCAGCCCGTAAGCCTGAACCCGACCCGTCCGGTTTTCGGTACGGCGGTACAACCATTCCACTGGGCGCCGCAAAAAGGCATTGCGCCTGGCCTTCTCCATCACCGGCTCCAACAGCAGGTACAAAAGGGGAATGGGAACCAGGTTCCCTACCAAGGCCAGGGTGAAGGCCTTCAATGGGGGCATCCCCATGGAGAAGGCAAGCGGGATAGCTCCCCGCAGTTCCACCACCGGTAGGGCAGCCACTAATATTACGGCAATTTCCGGGGAAATCTGCCTTACTGCCTCCACAAACATCGGCATCAAAACCACCGCACCAACTCTTAAACTCATACTCTAGCCAGCAAACCATCATCCAACAGCCCTATTTGCTAAAGAAGCAGTCCCCCCTGCTGCTCACTGCTCCGCGCAGCACCAGTGGAACCACGAAAATCCCTGGCCCCGTTATTTTTGCAGTACTCATCCCTGCCGCCTGACACCTGCGCTGCCGTAGACAATAAAAGAAAAGCAAACCCTAAAGGGCCTGGGTCGGTCCAGGCAAACTGTTTCCTTCCCCCGGCCTCGCGAAGCCAGGCAACAGGAAAAAGACCCAGCTGGACAACCCAAGCCGCCCGTCAATCCGTCGTCCCTAACTCCCAACTGCCCAGGTATTGTTTCTGTTCCTCTGTTAACTCCTGGATCCTGATCCCCATGGTTGCCAGTTTGAGCCTGGCCACTTTCTCATCGATCTCCTCCGGAACCCGGTAGACCTTGGGCTCAAGGGGATGCCCACTCTTCACAGCCCATTCTACCGTAAGGGCCTGGTTGGCGAAGCTCATGTCCATCACTTCTGCCGGGTGACCCTCGGCGCAAGCCAGGTTGACCAGCCTCCCCTCGGCCAGAAGGTAGATGCGTCGACCATCGGGCAGGGTAAATTCCTCCACGTTCTCCCGTACCTTCCGTGACCCGGTGGCCACCTGGCGCAGGGCTTTGATATTGATCTCAACATTGAAATGCCCGGCATTGGCCAGAAGGGCCCCGTCTTTCATTTTTTCAAAGTGCTCCCGGTCAATGGCCTTGATGTCCCCGGTAGCGGTAACAAAGATATCCCCGTGGGCGGCCGCTTCCTTCATGTCGGTAACCAGGTACCCGTCCATGGCTGCTTCCAGGGCTCGAATGGGGTCGACTTCAACCACCCAGACATTAGCACCCATGCCCCGGGCCCGCATGGCGATCCCCCGGCCACACCACCCGTAACCAATGGTTACAAATACCGCCCCGGAAATTAAGTAATTGGTAGCCCGGAGGATACCGTCAATGGTTGACTGGCCGGTGCCGTAACGGTTGTCAAACAGGTACTTGGTTCGCGCGTCGTTGATGGCAACCACCGGATACTTCAGGGTCCCATCCTTTTCCATGGCCTTCAGCCGGATGACACCAGTGGTCGTCTCTTCAGTACCAGCGATGACCCCCTTCAGGAGTTCCGGTTGTTCCGAGTGGAGGCTGCTCACCAGGTCCGCCCCATCGTCCATAGTAACCTGAGGTCT
>SESX01000241.1 GCA_004367365.1 Candidatus Acetocimmeria pyornia | reverse complement strand
TTCTTCATCCCCATCAGCCGGGTTTACGAGTGGATGGATGAACAGGAACTCCAGTTCCTTTATGACGATACAGTGACCAGTACCGAATGCTTCGAGCGCCGGAAACAAAAACAGGAAAAGGCAAAGCTGGCCCAACGTGAAGACTAAAAGAAGTCCTGATTCCCTTCCATCCTTGCCCCAGCCTTCACCCTACTCCCACTCTATTGTACCTGGCGGCTTGGAAGTAATGTCGTAAACCATCCGGTTGACCATTGGCACCTCGTTGACCACCCGGGAGGCAATACGCTCCAGGACCTCATAGGGCAGGCGGGCCCAGTCGGCCGTCATCCCGTCAGTACTGGTTACCGCGCGCAAACCCACCGTGTAACCGTACGTCCGCTCATCCCCCATGACCCCTACACTCTTCACTGAGGTCAAAACGGCAAAACTCTGCCACAGTTCCCGGTAGAGGCCCGCCTTTTTAATTTCCTCAACCACAATGGCGTCTGCTTCCCTCAAAATATCAAGCTTTTCCTGGGTCACCGCACCGATGATCCTGATGGCCAATCCCGGCCCCGGGAATGGCTGACGCCAGATAATTTCCTCAGGTAGACCCAGCTCCTCCCCAACCTTCCGGACCTCATCCTTAAAAAGGTCGCGCAGGGGCTCGATGAGTTGAAACCGGAGGTCCTCGGGAAGCCCCCCCACGTTGTGATGGCTCTTGATCAAGGATGCAGTCTTGGTTCCACTCTCGATAACATCAGGGTACACGGTTCCCTGTACCAGAAACTCGATATCACCTATTTTCCGGGCTTCCTCCTCGAAGACACGAATAAATTCCTCACCAATGATCTTCCGCTTCCTCTCGGGGTCTTCGACACCTGCCAACCGGTTCAGAAAACGTTCCCGGGCATCAACGTAAACCAGGTTCATGCCCTGCCCCTGCCTGAAAGTCCGGACAACACTTTCTGCCTCACCTTTACGGAGTAAACCATGGTCGATGAAAACAGAGGTCAGGTTGGGGCCGACAGCACGGTGGACCAGGGCAGCCGCAACCGCCGAATCAACCCCACCGCTCAATCCGCAAATAACCTGTCCATTCCCCACCCGGCGGCGGACAGCCTCCACACTCTCCTGAATAAAGGAACTCATGGTCCAGGTACCCGAGCAGCTGCAAATTTCATAGAGGAAATTCCTGAGAATTTTTTCCCCTTCCGGGGTATGGGTAACTTCGGGGTGGAACTGAACCCCGTAAAACTTCCGTTCCTGGTTCCCCATGGAAGCCACCGGGGTGTTACCTGTATGGGCCAGGACCGAAAACCCAGGTGGCGGTTCTTTGATGTAATCACCGTGGCTCATCCAGCAAACGGTGGGATTGTTCACCCCGCGGAAAAGCCCGGACTCACCATCTATGTAGAGATTGGTTTTTCCGTACTCAGCCTTCTCTGCCCGGCGAACGTCCCCGCCCAAAAGGTAAGCCATCAGCTGCATCCCGTAACAGATCCCCAAAATAGGAACCCCGAGGTCAAAAATCGCGCGGTCGCAAACCGGGGAATCCTCCTCGTAAACACTGGCAGGTCCCCCGGTCAAAATGATGCCCTTTGGCCCCCTAGCCGCCACCTGTGGGGCCGGCGTTGCATGAGGAAGGATCTCACAGTACACCCTGGCCGCCCGTACCCGCCGGGCGATGAGCTGGCTGTACTGGGCTCCAAAATCCAGGATTACAATCTTTTCAGCTTCGGCAGCCAAATCAACGTGTCGCAAGGGAAAACCTCCGTCTTAACCTCTTTTGTCTCTATCAACTTCCTCGCGCCAGAACCAAAATTTCCCTTAGGTTTCGGTATTTTTGATCGTAATCAAGCCCGTACCCAACCACAAATTCATTCGGGATTTCAAACCCCCGGTAATCCAGTGCAACCTCGACCTTCCGGCGGTCTGGTTTATCCAGCAGGGTACAAGTTTTCAGGCTGGCCGGTTTTCGCGACAGGAGTATCCGCTGGAGGTAGCTGAGGGTCAACCCGGTGTCCACGATGTCTTCAACAAGAAGAACATCCTTCCCCTCAATACTTTCGTCCAGGTCTTTCACGATCCTGACCTCCCCTGAAGACTGGGTAGCAGCACCGTAGCTGGAAACAGCCATAAAGTCAAAAGAAACAGGGACAGTCAGGTGCCTGGCCAGGTCTGCGACAAAAATGAAGGCCCCTTTCAGAACCCCTACTACCACGGGCTCTTTACCTAGGTAATCTGCCGAGATCTGCCGGCCCAGTTCGGCCACCCTGGCCTGAATTTCACCCTCGGTAATCAAAACCTTCGCCCTTTCTCCTGGCATTTATTCACCCCCTCCCCCAGGGCACTCCCCGCACCCTGCCTATAATATAGACTTCCAGCGGGAAAAACTTCCCTGGGCAGTAAAACCAATTTCGATTCCGATCCGGGCAAATCCTCCTCAGCTGCCACCTCTGCTGCCCGCCAGCCCAATTGAAACCTGGCCCTCATCCACGCACCCCGCCCCTGTCTTGCATGCACATCCTGAAAACCTGTACCTTCGGTGGCAGAAAAAAACGCCCCGGGAAATACGAGTGCTACCAGCAGGACTGGCACCGGCAGCACGTGGCGTCTCAGTCCGGCCGGGCACAGTCAGCCACCTTTCCCTTCAGTACTTGAACCGCGTGGGGCAGCGCAGGGAGAATGACTTCAAGGCACTCACGTACAGCCACCGGACTCCCCGGGAGGTTCACAATCAAGGTTTGACCCCTGGTTCCCACCACCGCCCTCGACAACATACCGTGGGGGGTTTTCTCGATGCTAGCCGTCCTCATGGCCTCGGCCATGCCCGGCACCTGCCTTTCAATTACCTCCAGGGTGGCTTCAGGGGTTACATCCCGCGGCCCGAGCCCCGTTCCCCCGGTGGTCAGGATCAGGTCCAAACCCAAGGTGTCAGCCATTTCGGTTAGTTTCCCGGCGATGACCGCCTTCGCGTCAGGTACCACCGC
>SESX01000240.1 GCA_004367365.1 Candidatus Acetocimmeria pyornia | reverse complement strand
AACCAGCATCGCCTCGGTGTACCTGGGAGGGGGTTGGGTAAAGTGCTGCTTGGGTTCCAGCCCGAGCAAAAGGAGGGTCTCACCCTTGGTTAACTCAGGAAGAAGCTGCTCCCGTACCACCGGCTCCTGGGCAGCTCCGTTATCATCGGCCTTCTCTTCCAATTTGACCGCCATGAAACCGGGAAACTTGAGGGTTGAACCGGTGGCTCGAAAGACGTGGTCACCCGCAGAAATGTCAACCGACACCGTGTCCATCACCGCTGGGCTCATCTGGCTTGTTATGAATCGGGTCCAGACCAACCGGTAAAGCCGGTACTGGTCCCGGTTAAGATACCCCTTCACCCTTTCCGGGTCCCTCAAGACTGAGGTGGGCCGGATAGCCTCGTGAGCTTCCTGGGCCCCAGGCTTAGGGGCTTGTTTCCGGTATTGGCCCACGTATTCCGGTCCAAACCGGGCGTGGATCAACCTGCCTGCTTCCGACCGGGCCGTATCTGCAATCCGGGTTGAATCCGTCCTGATGTAGGTGATGAGCCCGACGGTACCTTCCGGGCCCAAGTTCAGGCCTTCGTAGAGCTGCTGGGCAACAGACATTGTTTTCCGAACCGAAAATCCGAGCCTGTGGGATGCTTCCTGCTGCATGCTGCTGGTGGTAAAAGGGGGCGGGGGATGACGGAGTTTCTCTTTCTTGACAACCCGGGTTACCACAAAGGGCCTTCCCTGGATTTCCCGAATTATTCCTTTCGTTTCTTCCTCGCTTTTCGGCACCAGCTTTTTCCCTTTGGGCCCCCGGTACTTGGCCTGAAAACGACTCCGGCCCTTCTCGGTCTCAAGAACGGCCGTGATGGACCAGTATTCTTCCGGGGTGAAGGCCTCGATTTCTTCTTCGCGGTCACAGATTAACCGCACTGCCACCGACTGGACCCGGCCGGCCGAGAGTCCCCGGCGGACTTTCCTCCACAACAGGGGGCTCAGCTTGTAGCCCACCAGGCGGTCCAGGATCCGACGCGCCTGTTGGGCATCCACCAGGTTGTCATCTATCGGCCGGGGTGATTTCAAAGCCTGATCTACCGCCTCTTTGGTCACCTCGTGGAACTCAATCCGGCAGGGTTCATGCTCATCCATGTTAAGGAGCTGGGCGAGATGCCAGGAAATGGCCTCGCCCTCACGGTCGGGGTCTGTAGCCAGGAGAACCCGGGCAGCCTTTCGGGCCCGTTTACGAAGCTCCTGAACGATTTTTCCCTTGCCGCGGATCGTAACATACTTGGGCTCAAAATGGTCATCTACAGCTACGCCCAACTGGCTCTTGGGGAGGTCCCGGATATGCCCCATTGAGGCCTGGACATCAAAACGATTCCCCACAAATTTCTTGATGGTTCTCGCCTTAGCCGGTGATTCCACAATAATGAGCGGCTTTGCCATGGGCACACCCCCAATATCTACTGGCACATTATACAACGAACAATCCTATAATGCAAACATATGCCCTTTATTGTCCACTATTCTCCATGATATTCTTTATGACCCGCTAGAAGTTCCTTCTCTAGATCAGTTCCTCTTCTTGACCCATCTTATTAACCCTTAGAAAGCGTCAAAAACCATCTCTTGAAGTCAAGGCAAAACATAGAAATTGCCCGGCAACCGAACCACCCTACCCATGAGCTCCAGCTCTGTCAGGCAGGCACAAGTCCGGGCAGGTGGGAGCCCGCACCTGACCGCCAGGGCCTCTACATTGATGGGGCCTGCCCGCAAACCTTCCAGGATCCTCATTTGGTCGCTGCCCAGGTTGGGCAGCCCCCCCTTCTTCCCGGTCGTTAGTTGGGCATCCCCTTCCTGGAGACCTTGTTCGAGCTCCTCGACGATATCCCCGGCATTCTCCACCAGCTTGGCACCCTGCTTGATGAGCTTGTGGGGACCCCGGCTCGAGGCTGCACTGATGCTGCCTGGAACCGCAAAAACCTCGCGGTTTTGTTCCAGGGCAAGGTCGGCCGTAATCAAGGCACCACTTCTTTCTCCAGCCTCTACAACCACGGTGCCGAGAGAAAGACCAGAAATGATCCGGTTCCGGGCTGGAAAATGCCGCGCATCAGGCTCACTTCCCACCGGAACCTCGGTAACTAAAGCCCCGCTTTCTGCAATCCGGCTGGCCAGTTCGTCGTTCTCTGGTGGGTAGATGACGTTGATTCCTGAACCAAGGACAGCGATGGTTCTCCCACCGGCGGCCAGTGCGCCGCGATGGGCCGCTGTATCTATCCCCCGTGCCAATCCGCTCACCACCGTGTAACCCCTTGAAGCCAGCTGGCCCGCCAGGTAGTAGGCGACCCAGCGCCCGTAGGAAGTGCAGCGGCGTGAACCGACAATAGACACCGCCCGACGGTCAGCGCCCGCTATTTCACCTTTATAATAGAGAAGAGGTGGTGGGTCGTAAATCTGGGCGAGGTTTTCGGGGTAGGCTTCATCTTCAATGGTCATCACCCTGGCACCAGTCCTGGCCAGGTCATCTAGTTCCCTGTCCGGGTCAATGCCCTTCCTGGCCTCCACTATGCCCTGGGCCGTCTCCACCCCGATCCCATCCACCGTTACCAGGTCCTCAATCCCGGCGTGCCAAACACGCCTGGGAGAGCCAAAGTGCCTGACCAGGCTGACCATCTTTTTCGGCCCCACCCCACGGACCCTGCTCAGAGCCAACCAGTACTTCTTTTCCTCCACTGCTCTTTCCCTCCGTCCCCAACACGGAATTCTTGATCTGACTTCTAAGGCCTTCGCCCAATTGCCAGAAAATCCCTGCCTGCCCATACCTTTCCTGGCAACCGCCCCAGGGATCAGAAGGCTCATGCCAACCAACAGCTCTTCCTGAGTTTCATCCTCCGTGGTGCCCCCGTTCGGGCGCGGCATTGAGCACTAGTTTGAAAAAAACACAATCGAGTAGGGTGGCGCTAGGTGATCAAGCTAGCGCCATCCCTCTCACAGAACCGTGCGTAC
>SESX01000024.1 GCA_004367365.1 Candidatus Acetocimmeria pyornia | reverse complement strand
TGGCCGCAAGAACGGCGTTCTCGCTCACTTCGCGGAGCCCCTCGGCCCCCACGGTACGGATGTAGGCGTAAGCCTTGAGAATGACCCCGAAGTTGCCGTAGAAGGAACGAACCCGCCCGATGGAATGTGGGTGGTCGTAATCAAGGTAAAACCTCCCGTCTTTTTTCTCCACCGTTGGAACCGGCAGGTAAGGGACCAGGTCTTTCTTGACCCCCACCGGTCCAGAACCAGGTCCCCCACCCCCGTGGGGTGTGGAAAAGGTCTTGTGGAGGTTGAAATGCACCACGTCAAAGCCCATGTCCCCGGGCCGGGCAATACCCATCACCGCGTTGATGTTGGCCCCGTCACAGTAGAGGAGCCCACCCTTTACGTGGACGATGTCGGCAATGACGTCGATATTTTCATCGAAAAGGCCCAGGGTGTTGGGATTGGTCAGCATCAAGGCGGCAACGTCCTCATCCATGGCCTCCCTTAGAGCATCAATTCTTACACCACCGCGCTCGTCTGACGGTACCTCTACCACCTGGTAGCCACACATGGCGGCAGTGGCAGGGTTGGTACCGTGTGCGGAGTCAGGGATTATTACCTTTCGGCGGCGGTTGCCCCGGTGCTGGTGGTAGGCCCGGATAATAAGCATGCCCGTCAGTTCACCGTGGGCACCGGCGGCCGGCTGCAGGGTGACCCTTTCCATCCCCCCGATTTCCTTCAGGTACTGTTCCATGAAGTACAGGATCTCGAGGGCCCCTTGGACCAGTTCCTCGGGTTGATAAGGATGAAGGTTGATAAACCCGCTCAACCCGGCTGCTTTTTCGTTGACCTTGGGGTTGTACTTCATGGTGCAGGAACCGAGGGGATAAAAGCCCGTATCGACCCCGTGGTTTCTTTGGGAGAGGCGGACAAAGTGCCGCACCAGGTCCAGCTCGCTGACCTCAGGCAGGTTGGGAGGATGGGACCGCAGGAACCTTCGGGGAACCAGTTCCTCCACCGGTCTGGCTTGAAGATCCGGACCCGGAAGGGATACAGCTCGGCGCCCCTTTTTACTCAGCTCAAAAATCGTGGGCTCACCGCGGGTAGCAGGTTCCAAGACAGACCTCGTTCCCTGGTCAGAACTCATTTAGATCCCTCCAGGTTGGCGAGTAATTGAACCAACCGGTCGATTTCTTCCCGGGTTCTCTTTTCCGTCACGCATACCAGCAGGTGGTTCTCCAGCTCAGGATAGAAGCGGGCCAGGTCCAGGCCGCCGATAACACGGTGGGAAAGGAGCCTCTTGTTGACCTGGGCCGGCGGGCGTGGGGTCTTGACCACAAACTCCTTGAAAAACGGAGCCGTGAAGGCAGCTTGGTAACCCTCAAGCCCGGTGATGGCATCATGGGCATAGTGGGCCTTCTGAAGGCAGAGCTCAGCGACCTCCCGGAGCCCCCGGGGCCCGAGGGCCGAGAGGTAAACCGTGGCCGCCAGGGCACAGAGGGCTTCATTGGAGCAGATGTTGGAAGTAGCCCTGGCACGACGGATGTGCTGTTCCCTGGTCTGCAGGGTTAGGACATACCCGCGCTGCCCCAGGTTATCTACCGTGGCCCCTGCCAGGCGCCCCGGCATGTGGCGGACCCACTTCTCCTTGGTGGCAAAGAAACCCAGGTAAGGACCTCCAAAATTCAGAGGATTACCAAGGGGCTGTCCCTCCCCCACGGCAATGTCGGCTCCAACATCCCCTGGAGGACTGAGGAGGGCGAGGGAGATGGGGTCACAGCTAACCACCAGGAGAGCACCCCGGGCGTGGGCCACCTCCACCGCTGCCTGGATTTCCTCCAGGCAGCCGAAAAAATTGGGCTGCTGCACCACAACACAAGCCGTACCCTTGTCCACCAGCTCTTCCAGCTGGGCTGTGTCGGTCACTCCCCCGGTGTAGGGGACCTCGTCCACCTTCAGGCCCAAGCCAGAGGCATAGGTTTTCAAGACCTCCCGTGTTTCCGGATGGACGGTCCGGCTCGCCACCACACCCAGGCGACTGGTAATGGAGGCAGCCATGATGGCGGCCTCCGCCACCGCCGAAGCCCCATCGTACATGGAAGCATTGGCTACCTCCAGCCCAGTAAGTTCACAGATCATTGTCTGGTACTCGTAGATGGACTGCAGGACCCCCTGGCTGATCTCAGCCTGGTAAGGGGTGTAGGCAGTGTAAAACTCATTCCGCTGGAGAAGATGGTCCACCACGGTGGGCAGGTAGTGATCGTACGCGCCCGCTCCAAGAAAGGAAACATACTCACTGAGGTCAGCGTTTTTTTCGGCCGCACTCTCCATGTGCCTGACCAGCTCCAGCTCCGACATGGGTGAAGGAAGGTGCATCCTGCCCCGAAACCGGACCTGTTGGGGAATATCGGCAAAAAGCTCGTCAATGGAGCCTACCCCAATGGTCTCCAGCATTTTCTTCTTGTCCTCTTCGGTGTGGGGAATATACCCGGCCATGGCAGTTACCCCTCGGCTCCAATACTCTTGCGGTAACCACCTGCATCCATCAAATCATCCAGTTCTGCAGGGGTTTCAATCTCTACAACCATCAACCATCCCTTGCCGTAAGGGTCCTGGTTCACCAGTTCCGGCTGGTCCATGAGCGCCTCGTTGACCTCCACTATCGTTCCCGAAACCGGGGCATACAGGTCAGAGAGGGTCTTCACAGACTCGATGACCCCAAAAGGCTCATCTTTCTTTACCTTCCGCCCTACTTCCGGAAGCTCCACGTAAACCACGTCACCCAGCTGATCCTGGGCGTAATGGGTAATTCCCACCGTACCTCTCCCGTCTTCAACGCGAATCCACTCGTGTTCAGCAGAGTACTTAAGTTCTTCCGGATACATGTTTTTTGGGTTTCGCTCCTTTCTCAATCAGGTTTTGTCACCCCGGACAGACAGGATCTTTGGACCACTTTACGCCCTGGAATGAGGATGAAAGAACCATCAACCACAATAATTGCTGTCAGTTACTGTCATGGCTCTTTGTTGGCAGTCTTGTTCTCTGCCGCCGGTAGAAAGGGGTCGGAATGATCACGGCTTCCCGGTCCTCTCCCCTGATCCGAACCCAAACCCTGGTTCCGGGCACGGCCATTTCCACCGGCACATACCCGAGGCCCAGGTTTTTCCCCAGGCTGGGCGCCCGGGTCCCACTGGTAACCTGCCCCACCTTCCGGCCGTGGACGGTCAATTCATACCCGGTGCGGGGAATGCCTGGGTCCAACATCTCAAAGCCCACCAGGCACCTGCCTGGTTCTTGCTTCGCGACCAGGGCGTCGCGCCCTATGAAATCAATGCCCTTCTCGAGGGCCACGAACCGGCCCAAGCCGGCTTCCCAGGGCGTGGTTTCTTCATCGAGTTCGTGCCCGTAAAGGGGAAGACAGGCCTCAAAGCGCAGGGTATCCCTGGCCCCCAGCCCAGCCGGGACAACCCCTTCCTCCTCACCGGCCTCCAGCAAGGCGTCCCAGAGCCCAGGGGCCTCCTGGGGTGTACAGTAGAGCTCAAAGCCATCTTCGCCTGTGTACCCGGTTCGAGACACTAAACACCTAGCCGGACCCACCTCAACCTCGGGGCGAAACCGGTAGTAACCAATGGAGTCCACGTCTTCCCGGGCCAGCTTGGCCAGGACCTGTCTGGCCCTCGGCCCCTGTAGGGCCAATTGGGCCCACCGGTCCGACTCGTCCTGCACCACCAGGTTCGACCTCCCCCCGGCCGCTGTCCGGGCCCAATCCAGGTCACGCTCGGTGTTGGCCGCGTTCACCACCAGAAGGTAACGGTCTGGCTGGAGCCGGTAGACCAGGAGGTCATCAATGAATCCACCCTTCTCGTTCAAAAGCGGTGAGTAGAGGACCCCACCGTCCTCCAGGCGGGCAATATCGTTGGGGAGAAGCTCCTGGAGAAACTCAAGGGCACCAGGTCCGGCCACCCCGATTTCCCCCATGTGGGAGACATCAAACAGCCCGGCCCTTTCCCGGGTTGCCCGGTGCTCATCAATAATACTGGTGTACTGGACCGGGAGGACCCATCCTGCAAACTCCACCATCTTCCCACCCAGGCGGCAGTGGGTTTCATAAAGCGGCGTTTTCCCGGCTCCTGCCATCAGACTGTTCTCACCCCCCTCTCCAGCTTAAATTCATTAATTTATTATGCCCGGGTACTACGGTTTGGTACCCTTGGGCCTCCAAAAGAGAAATAGACAGGGTAGACACTAAAACCAACCGTTTTAGTAACCACCCTGTCCTTTTACCTGAGAGATTCCCTGCAGCCCCGGGAAGGGAGCGCAAGTTACCCCTTCGGTGTTCCCCCTTACACTCGACTTCAAGGGGGTCGCTCTCCAGGGATGCGTCCAGCCATGGTTCCTTCTGCCTGAGAGTTTCGGCCCCCCTCGGGCCTTGCTCCTTCGGCGCCATGTCCTTCCGTCCGTTCCCGGCCAGGTCTATCCCCGATGCGTGAAGTAAACCCCCGGCAAGCAAGACGGTCTTAAGGTCTCTCCCATGGTCTTCATCCGCTGTCCGTTATGTAGTTAGCCGACCGGCAGTACCAGGCTCCAATAATGGTGTTAAGCGAGCTTTCCACTGAAACCCGGTTTGAGAGTCCCTTCGACGCACCATCTCGCTTTCCCTTCCCAAGCTAAGAAAAATTTCCCAATTCACCCCAAAAAAAGCATACTTATCCATAGGGTTTTCCGGCCGCTTCGGTACACTGACCTTTTGACCCACGTCAAATTGGAACACCAACTGCACATCTAAACAAGGTCTTGACCCCGAACACCCTTTGCCCGGCAGTAGTCTACCAACTGCCTGGCCGTACGACCCGACATCCCGTTGTGCCACACGGCCCAGCGCAGGGCTAGAGCGCGCAGTTCCTCGGGATCCATATTGAGCCCCTGCTGCCGGGCCAGGCCACGAACAATCTGGAGGTATTCTTCCTGGCTGGGGGAGCTAAAGGTAATCGTGATGCCGAAACGGTCGGCCAGTGATAACTTTTCCTGGACGGTGTCCATCCCGTGCAGCTCATCCTCAGGATTCCGGTCTGAAAAACTTTCCTTGACCAGGTGCCTGCGGTTTGATGTGGCGTAGACAACTACGTTCTCGGGTTTGACCTCGGTAGTCCCCTCAAGCACCGATTTCAGGGCCTTGTACCCCTCGTCTTGCTCCCCGAAGGACAGGTCGTCTACAAAGATCACGAAGCGCTGCGGGTACTCTCCCAGCAGCCTGGCTATCCGGGGGAAATCACCGAAATCACCCTTGGACACCTCTACCAGGCGCAGACCGCGGAAAGCGTACTCATTAAGGAGAGCCTTCACCGTCGATGACTTTCCCGTGCCGCGGTCTCCGTACAAAAGTATATTTTGTGCCGGGTGGCCCCTCAAAAACTGTTCAGTATTTTCAATAATAATTTCCCGCTGTCTTTTATAACCAAAAAGCTGATTTAGTTCAATTGGGTCGTGGTTTCGAATTCCGGTCAGAAAGCCCTTGTTCCCGCTGCGGACCCAACGAAAAGCTACATAGTTGGCCAGCAAACCCCGCCCCACCTGGTGGTAGTACCCTGCCAAGGCCCTAACCGCTTGACCCCACTTTCCGCTGCCGAGCAATGCCTCCCTGACCCGGCTACGACATCTATCCAGCCATGCCGTACCTGCCGGATAAGTGGTTTTAAAACCTGAAGAAGCCGACACCTCCCTGGGTGCTGGAGGGTAGTGGGCACCAAGAACCTCCCAAGCCGGCCAGTTTTGGGGTTCCAGTTCCGCGAAAAAGGACTCCCGGTTGGGCACATGTTCCCCGGCAGGGTTCCCCCCTCCGACAGGGTTGGCGGCAACCTGCCTGATTGTTTCCGACTTGGTACTGGCCAGGACCTGGAGAATATTCAGGTCACGAACAGCTATCTCGTACCAGCTGTCGGGAACCGCCTCCGTCCCCTGAAGCTCTGTCCAGCGTGAAAAGGGGTTGTCGTCACTAATAATCAGGTTGATCAGGTGCTCAACCCATGGTCCGGCTTGAGCATCGGAACCTGACACCGCCATCTTGGGTTGGATCTCCGCTAGCAGCCGGAAAAAGCGGTAGTACTGTTTGAAATCCGGGTGTTTTGCCAGTTTCAAAAAACTCTGTACGACCCGGTCCTTAAGCACCCCGCGGTAGAATACAAGGCCTTCCACCAGTAAAGACATTTTTCTGAGCCGTTCCGCCGAAACCTGGTGTTCTTTCATCATCTGGCGCGTCATTTGTGTAAGGTCCCCTCCACCGATGTGATGTTTGAAAAGAGACATATCCTGGCAGCGTCGGTCCAGGCTTCTCCTGGTCTACATATCCTTGATCTCGGAAAACTCCAGGCCTCATGGACACCCCAGCTGGCTCTTAGGGGTTATCCGTCAACAACATTTGTGACACCTGACAATGACGCCTTCCAACCTCCGACCGCTAAAATAGACCAGAAGAGCCAAACCATTACATGGCATCAGTCAATACGAACCAAACCTTTCTTGAGGGCATACTTCAACAGGTCGAGCCGGTCATGCAGGTTCAACTTGGCCATCAGGTTCGTGCGGTGGTTGTGCACCGTATGAATACTGATGGATAGCTTGTCGGCAATCTCCTTGTTGGTGTAGCCCATGGCTACCAGCCGCAGGACCTCGCGTTCCCGGTCTGTCAAGCCGTCGGGATTATCGCGGATTTTTCCTCCCTCAACACTGCTCAAGTACTGGTTGACGAGAAGGTGGGCTACCGAAGGATGGATGTACGTTTTGCCCTGGGCCACCGCTCTAATGGCCGCCAGGACTTCTGTATCAGGAGCTGACTTGGGCACATAGCCCAGTGCCCCAGCCCGTAGGGCCTGGAAAAAATACTCCTCATTCTCGTGCATGGTCAAAATGAGGATATTGATCCTCGGGAACCGTTCCAGGAGCTTTCTGGCTGCTTCAAGCCCGTTCATTCCAGGCATGCTCACATCCATCATGATCACGTGGGGGTCCAGCGACGAGGCCTGCTCCAGGGCCGATTCCCCGTCAGCACACTCACCAACAACTGTCAGGTCATCCTCGGCTTCAATGAGAAGCCTGAGCCCGGCTCGAACAACCGCATGGTCCTCGACCAGCAAGACCCGGAACGGCAATCCCCTCTCAGTCACCAAGACCACCCCTCAGTACCGGGAAGGTGGAGATACCTTGTCAATCAACGTCCGTCTCATCTTCGCCCTTTCCATAATCCTAGGGCTGATGGCCAGCCAGATGCTGATTACCATCAACCTGGTGAGCCGCGTTGCCGACATTTCTACAGACGTTTCCTCTACCCACCTGGAACGGATCCACCTGGGCAACCAGATTCTAGGCAGCCTGCTAAACATTCAAGCCCTCTTGACTAACGGAGATGAAGGTTCTGATGGACAGTTGAAGGAGGAGCTCAACCGCCTGGACATCCTGGTACATGGCTACCTTGAACGTCACCAGGAAGGGGGCCCGAACCTGGATGCCTTCACCCAACATTATAAACACTTCTCTGACTCGTTTCATGGGATATCTGTCATGGATCAGGGCAAAACCTCTCAGCTCCGTGAGCTTCTTTCCGCGACCATGACGGTCCTTGCCAAGGATTTCCAGGATGCTTCTGCTGCCGCCGAAAGCAGCAACCAGGTCGCCACCTATACACGGTCCCTTCTGTCGGTGGCCTTGATTATCGCCACGGTGGTGGAAATCTTTCTGGGCTGGTACCTGGCCCGCTATATCAACACCGGCCTGAAGGTCCTACTGGCAGCGACACACAAGGTCGCCCAGGGCGACCTGTCCCAGTCAGTTGTCTGGGAATATCCGGATGAATTTGGTCATCTTGCCCGTTCCTTCAACGCCATGATCCAATCCTTAAAGAACGCCCGGCTTGAGAACAGCCGCCTGCACAGGGAAGCCCTCAAAATGCAGGAAGAACGTATCAAGCTGCTGCGTCAGCACCTCTCCAGGACGGTTAAAGCTCAAGAGGATGAACGGAAACGGGTAGCCAGGGAGCTGCATGACCAGGCCGGTCAGGCCCTCACCGCCCTCAAGCTCGGGCTGGGGAGGTTAGAAAAAATGGTTTCCAAGTCAGACAACAGGATCCGGGAGGAAATCATCAGCATGCGAGATCTGGCCGTAAGCACCATGGAAGATATCCGCAACCTCGCCCTGGACCTCCGCCCCAGTATGCTCGATGAACTCGGTCTCATCCCGGCTGTCCGCCAGTACGCCAAGGACTTCAGCCGCAGAACCGGCCTTTCAATCGACCTTTCACTACCAGAGTCCTTCGACCGTTTGCCTTCCGACCTGGAGACAGCTGTGTTCAGGGTTATCCAAGAAGCCCTGACCAATGTCGCCAAACACGCGCAGGCAAGTCAGGTAAAGATATCCATCTCCTTCAGTAAGGAAGGGCTCTCGGTTCTAGTGGCGGATAACGGTTGTGGCTTCGATGTTACTACGGCCCTTCGAAATCGGAAAAGCCTAGGCCTCTTCGGCATTCAGGAGCGAGTGGACCTATTAGGAGGTTCGGTCCGGATTGAATCGGCCCAGGGAGAGGGTACGAGGATCACGGTTTGGGTTCCGGTCGAAGCAATCCCACACATCTCGTGAATGGCCGTCACCTGTTACCACGAGACTCAGTACACTCGGCAGTAATAAGCCTAACGGGGCAGCTGCCGTAGGGATGCTAAGGGTTACCACCTCCAGAGTCGTTGCCAATGATTGAGCAATACTACGTACATGAAAGTAGAGCCCCATTAAACCAATCAAGAAAGACCCCACGGACAGGCGGCGCAGAAGGATTCTTGTCCCAGGTGACGGACAGACCAGGTAAGCAAAACTGGCCAGGAACCCGGCCCCCCCTACCAGAACCGGCAGGTAGGCCAGCCAATTGCGGCCCCGGAGCAAGAACCAGTGTCCCAGGTAAGATTCGGCCCCGAAAATGGCGAAGAGCAGCAGCACAGAGAGAACCAAGAGTTTATCAGGGCGACTGGAGTGTCCACTTAACATTGTTCTAGTTCACCCTTTCACAGATTACCCGACGGCCTGTCCCTGTTTACCCTGTTATTCTCTACCCACCTGCCTAGTCCTGCCTTCCTAGGCCAGGCACCGGTCCTAAAAAGCAGCTTCCTCCGCTTCCCCTTCAGGGTGCCTTTTCCCCCGGCCATCCAGAATCCCTTCCCGTACAAGCGCTTCCCACAACCCTCACACTCAAAGGCAATCGTCCTGGGGAATACCTCGTGCGATGTTCTGCACCTGGGACAAACAACGGTGTTGTATGTCAAGAACCGGGGGGCAATGGAACCGATCACCCAGCCGGCCACCCCTATTCCCGTACCGGCCAGGATGAGCCGTGTCCCTGATGGCAGGAAAACTATGGTCATGCACATGGCCACCCCTAATCCAACAACGGCCGAAGCAGCCCAGGTAGACCATTCCTTGATCCGCTCTTCTGCTTGCCGTTTCGTCCGGAAAACCACCGTGTTCTCCCCCTTGGATCATGGTCCCAGGACCTCGTCACACCACACCACAAGCATCGAGTTTTTTCAAAAGGGCTTGGTGGCTTTCGACGATCCTCTTCTGCACCAACACCTGTTCCAGGTGGACCTTGAAATCGTCACAAGCTTCAAAGGTCGCCTCGAGAAACTCCAGGATCAACTCTTCGTTAGCCAGTTTACCTTTCAGGGCTTGTTTCAGCCAGTGTATTTCCACCTTGTCAAACACGACCACCTCATACACCTGGGGCGAACGTACTTGATGGCTGTTCATTTGTACCCTCCTTTCTGCCTGTAAGGTGTCCCCCTCTACCTCCAGTATACAGGCAGAAAAAACGTTAAACCATGAACTGCCAAACCTATTTTACCCTGGCCTGAAGAGACCATAAAAAAACCCCCTCCGCGGGGGATTCTTTGAACACCACCTGGCCAAGGCAGCTTCACCGGCCGCCCTGGCGCTTTAACCCCAGGGCAACTATTCTTCTTTGGGAAATCTCTCCTGGACCGCACTTTGAAATTCGCTGATGGTTCTACCAAGGGACTTGCCGAGCTGTGGCAACTTCGCGGGCCCCAGCACCAGGAGGGCAATCAAGAGCACCACTCCCATTTCCATTGGGCTCAGGTTGAACACTTCGTTTCCCCCCTTATCTCGGCCCCTGCTGCAGCATAAAGGGGACGGCCTACAGCACTGGCCATACCCCATGCCCCCCGGGGAAATCATTACGTTGTACCCCTCTTCCTGGAGGCGGGTGACTCAGTACCTTATCCTTGGTCAACCAGGCCTTCCCGGCGGTACGAAGAACCTTCCCTTCCGCGCTGCCCCGTCAGGGTGGCCCTGATGAACAGGCAGATTCCAGCCATCAGGACGACAAAACCCAGAAGAAGCAGATTGCCCAGGTAATCGTGGGGAGGCCAAACCAGGATGACCCCCAGGATGGTAATCATGGTGGCAATTCCCAGCCCGCACACAGCGGTCAAGAAGTGTCTCCAGAGGAATGTCCAAAACCTGGCGCCTTTACCTTCGTCCAGCCCCCCGACGCTAAGACCCAACACCAGAACTACGATTAGCACCACTAACACCATTGCCATCAAGAGAATTGTCCCTCACCTCCTGCCCGTTCCGCGTCTTACCAATGACCATCATGGTCCCTCCCAGGATGAGCAGGAAAGACACCAAAGCAGTCAGCAAGTCAAAGGGTGGCCAGATGGTTACCACCAGGATGCCAGATAACACCCCACCGAGGACCAGGCCCAAAAACCCCGTAAAAAACGAGGCAACAACCGGTTTAAGCCCCAGGCGAACAAAACTCAAGTAGCCGGCGAGAACAAACCCCAACCCACCACCAACGAGGAGCATGGCTGTTAACATTGGGTCCATGACGCCTCCCCCTTACCGTTTACTGAAAAACTCCAAGACCCCACGCCCGGGGTCTAAAATCTAGATGGCCACTTCCTCTTCTTCAGCTTCAGGAATCCTCTCACCGAGAGCCGGAATTTCGACCCACGGCGGAAGAACCCGGAGCAAGACACCCAGGATAGCCAGGGGCACCATCAGCAGGACAACCGTCTGTAGGATCCCTTCGTTTCCGAAGAAACTGGCGTGATAGCTGGCAAAACCTGCCAGGGTTTTTGAGACCAGTTGACCTCCAATGATGACATTGAAGCGCATCGCGTAGACACCTACAAGAACCAGCAACCCGGAAACAAAGGTCAGACTAGCCCGCCATAAGTTGCTGAGGCGCGACCACCGGCCTACCAGGAGAAGAACCAGTGGTACTGCTGCCCCCAGACCCAGTTGGATCCCGAAGAAGCTCACAGGCATGACATCTGTCAACAGCCGGTTGAGGGCCTCCCACTCTTCGCGGCTCTCGTACATCTTGTGAATCACTTCAAGGATTTCCAGCCCGACACCAACCACGAGGAAGAACCACAGGTACCTGTTCAGGCTCATGAGACAGGAAAAGTCCACTGGTCTACGGCGTAGCCATGAGGTAACGGTGTAGACAACAATGAGCAACGCGATTCCCGACACCACGGCCGACATCAAGAAGATCACAGGCTGGAGTGCCGTTGACCACCAAGGATTGGCCTTGATGGCACCGAAAATGAAGCCTACATAACCGTGGAGCAAAACAGCGGCAGGAATGCCAATAACGGCCAGCCACCTGGTTATACGGTGATCCAGGGCCAGGGTCTCGTCGGAAGTATCCTTGGCCCCAAGGCTCAGGATGTTGTAAAACACCCTGACCACTCCACGGCTGCTCTCAGCATAACGGACGATGTCGGCACGGAACACAAACCAGACTTCAAGGGCCACAAGCAAAAGGTAAAACCCGTAGATGTAGCCAAACCCAGCCATCGCCGAGGTGGGATTCGGTGTCCACATGATGTTGAAGGCCCGAAAACGCTGGCCCAGGTGCAGCAGTAAAGGTAAAGGGGCGACCAGCAGGAAGGAAAGGGCCGTAAGCAGAGCCAAACCACCAACCGGCTTCAGGGCCTGGCGGTTGAAAACATGGTAGAGGGCGGAAACGATGAACGCACCGGCAACCAGGCCGGTAATGTAAGGGTAAAGGACAATCAACAGCCCCCAGTTAACCTCCAACTCGTTAGGGTAAACAAAGCCTACCATCGTTAACGCACCACCTTATCTAATCCCAAGTAGAATACCCGAGGTTCGGTTCCCATGTCTGGCTTGAGGACCTGAACCTGGTTTCTGGCCATGATGGGAGTAACCGGGTTTCCCTTGTCTTTGAGGTTCCCAAAAATCCGGGCTCCTACAGGGCAAACTTGAACACAGGCAGGTAACATCCCCTTGGAAATCCGGTGGTAACACCAGGTGCACTTGTCCGCCACCATGAGGTCAGGATGCAGGAAACGAGCACCGTAGGGACAGGCTTGGATACAGTACCGGCACCCTACACACCGTACCCTGTCCACCAGGACCACGCCGTCCCCGGTCCGGTATGTGGCCCCGACCGGACAAACCTGGACACAAGGGGGATCGGCACACTGGTTGCAGAGCTTGGGGACAAAGAATGATTTTTCCGGTACAGACCCACCAATCCGGTCAAAGCTCGCCCCTCCCTGCGGCGACTCGATGTACAACTGGTCGTTGGGACCGATTACATAGCGTTCGACCCAGGTCCGGTAGACCTCTCTGTCCATGGGGACACCGTTTTCTCGCTTACAGGCCCAAACACAAGTACCACAACCAATGCACTTCCGGGCATCGACAACAAAACCCCATTCCCGCTGCTGCCAAAGCTTTGGCCACTCCCGGCTGGCCGTACCGCCGGCTGTACCTGTCGCCGGCGGTAACACGACCGTAACCAACGAGGACAGCAAACCAGTGGCCAGAACTTTGATTCCCGAGGAAATAAAGGTCCTCCGATCGATTGCCTTCACGACTTGCTACCTCCCAACCTAGTCCCCAACATGGTCCAGGGCCGGTGTGGGTCATGGCACTGCACACACGAAACACCGGGGTTGTGTTGATCCAGGTCGATCTGCTTGATGACTGTATCCGGTCTACCTTCAACCTGACCATGGCACCTCGCACAGAACTCCCGGTCGGGGTTAATGGTCGGCTGCCATGCCCCAGGGTTATCCGGGTGGCTGGCAGCAGGTCCATGACAGGACTGGCAGTCTAGTCCGGCGTGTCCACCTGCAGCTACAAACCCGGCCCTTTCCCCGTGGCAGGTGTCGCACTGGGTACCTTGGGCGTAGGCAACTGGGCGTGTCGCCCAGTAGTCCAGGTTACTTGCCCGGTAGTACCCGTAGACACCAAATGTCGGGGGAACAAAAATCATCCGCAGCAAGGCAAAACCTGTCAGAATGATTACCACCACCACCCCAGCCCTGAAAACCGGCTGGTGTGATAAACCTGTTTTCTTCCCTGCCATTTACTGGACCCCTCCCAAGCATTACCCTTTGACGTTGGAATGAGCGGACCCGGGTACACTCGCTCTCTGAGTACAACTAATCTTCTTAACCTTTGCAACTTTCATAGACAATTATAAAGGGGCTCCTGATAACAGGTCAGCTGTTAACGGTCCCAAAACCCGTTCCGGGCGACATGGGACGGCTATCCATATATACCGGGGGCCATAGGTCAGTTGCCCTGGGTGGGTCTTACTCTGGATGATGATTAATACCTTACTAAGGAACCAGTACCAGTTCCGGCCCAGGTCCTTCCGCCAATCCTCGCTCCCCTGCACCTGGCCGTAGCCTTGGCTTGTTTGCTGCCGGTACCCTGGTTCCCGGCCACGGAACCAAAGAGAAAGTGCCCCAAATCCCTTGCGAGACCTGGAGCACTTCAAAGTTATTTGTGTGGGGGGGGTACAGCTTCAGGACAGCATTTGAACCTAATCGAGGCCATTTAGGTTACGATGGACCAGGTTATGCCTCACCGCGTAGGCCGCGGCTTCGGTGCGATTGCTCAGGTTGAGCTTGGAAAGAATATTGCTCACGTAGTTTCTCACCGTCTTCTCGCTCAAGTACACTTCTTTGGCAATCTCCCGGTTTGTCAGGCCTTCAGCCACCAAGCCAAGGATTTTAATCTCCTGCTTGGTAAGGCGCCCAACCTCGTCGCCAGTATCTTCCCGCCCTGCACTGCGGACATGTTTCAGGAGCCTTTTGGTGGCCGTGGGGTCAAGAAAAGACTCGCTCTGGTAGGCAGCCCGGACAGCCCTGATGAGCTCTTCATTCCCAACGTCCTTCAAAACGTAACCCGTGGCCCCAGCCCGAATGCACTGCAGCAACATGTCTTCATTATTATACGAGGTCAGAATGACCACCCTGGTTTCTGGAAAACGGGCGGTGATCTCACGGCAGATATCAATTCCACTTTCATTGCGCAGCAAGACATCCAGGACTACAACATCGGGCCTGAACCTCTCTACAAAGGTAAGGGCTTCTTTGCCGGTTGCCGTTTTCCCGACGACGCTGAATCCAGGGTATTGCTGAAAAAGATAGGACAAACCCAACCGAACAACTTCATGGTCGTCTACGACCAGGATCCGGATGTTTTCCATGACGCCTCCCTTCCATGTACCCTTTCCCGAGCAACCTTGAACCACATCCTGTTTCGTCGCATCAATCATGAATGATGAAATCTTCTCTTTGGCCTGACGAAGGTGAGTGATCTTCGGGCAGAATCCAGGTACTTTAAGCGTACCAGGCTCAAAGCAGGCCAACAATGGTACTTTGCCATACCACATTAGGGGTAGATGTCCCTCTTTACCTGACATCTTTCAGGCCCACAACAGGTATAGTGAGAATGACCTCAGTGCCACCGCCATGACGACTGCTGATACGCACTTCCCCTCCAAGGGCCAGAGCTCGCTCCTGCATGTTACGAACACCCCTGCGCTCATTGAGACGGCCCAGTGCAATGCGTCCCGGTTCAATACCCGAGCCGTTGTCACTTACAGTAATGTAAAGATTATTCCCAGAAATGAAGCCACGAACCTCAAGCTCATCGGCTCCCCCATGGCGAACGGCATTGCTCAGGGCCTCCCGGACCACCTGGCAGATATGGTTTATCCAACCGACCTCTCCCTTGACCGGTTTGAGGTCCCCAGCAGCGGAAAGAGCAAAAGCAGTATCGATCTTGACCGGGTACAGCTGCCGAAATTCGCTCACCACCTTCTCCACGGCTGTCCTGAGACTGGTGCTCTCCCCAAAGGAATCGAGCCCCACGATATAGTCACGCAGGCTCTTCATGGTTTCTTGCAGTTTATCGATCACCGCTTCAACTTTACGCCGTGCCTCCGGTGTGTTCTCTTCCATAGAACGGGTAACCCCTTGAAGGTTGGTGCCAATAGCATACAAGCACTGCATGACACCGTCGTGAAGATCACGGGCAAATCTCTCCCGCTCGGCGTTCAGGACCTGCAGTCGCTTTGCCTCCAGGACCTGCCGCTCTTTCTCAAGGTCAAAAATGGCCAGCATTCTGGAAATTGAGATCATAGCCATGACCGCAGTCACAGCCCTTAGGGCTTCCACCGGTATCCTGAAAACCTCTCGGAACGAGGCTGCGTTGAGATAATGGGAAAAGCCCCCGATGTCGGACGGAACCACCAGACCACTGAAGACGGCAAAGAGAATGAAGGCTATGGTAGCCAGTCTGAGGTTATGGATGACCACCGCCTGATTAAACTTCCTGAGGTCGTCAGCCTGAAGATGTAAAGTGTAAGCCGTGAGGAGCCCACCCGGAAAGGCCAACAAGTAACGGGACCAGTTCTCGCTCCACACCAGCCAGTCAATCATTTCCGGCGTGCCGGTGAGCAGGATGAAGCGCGAAAAATGAACAAGCCAGCCGAGGAACAGGATCCCAGGCACCAGGTACAACCATTTCACCTTTTGAACCGTGTCAGATAATAACTTAACCCCGAAGAGAAACAAAAGAAAGTGGGATGAGGCCTGCAACAGCCTCTGCAGGGCAATAAGCTTCCAGGTTGGGATTTCACCTAGTTCAGGGATCCGGAGGGGCACAAAGAGGCTCCCCCACTCCCCGATACCGTGTAGGATGGCGAAAGCAGCCAGCAGACTTAAGCTGTAGGCAAGACGAAAAGTACTGTAACTTCGGTACTGGACAGCAATCACCAACCCCATGGTGTAAAATGACAGACCGTAGACAAAGTAGAGAAGAAAGAGATTGGCAGTGAGAAAATCGTACACGGGCTCCAGGCCTCCCAAAGACAACTATTCTTATGAGAATTCTCCGAAATCCCCGAAGATTCCTTCATGGCATTTGTTTCGGTCTGTCGACACTCATAACGTACTAACCACCGGGTATCCACCAAAACCAACCCGCCTGCACCACTCCAATGCACTGCAGATTGGGTTCCAGTGCGGGCGGAGGCGAGGAAAGAAGCCCCAAGAACCCCATGGTCGCCGCAACATCGATGCCGCCTTTGGCTATGAGGTTTATCAAGGCCAGCGAGAAGAAGGGGGTTTGTGGCAAAAGGCAGGATCATGGTTTGGCTACAAACTCCAACTGATGGCAGATGCCCGGTACGAGCTGCCCGTGGGGTTTACGGTAAGGAAGCGGTCGCCAGCGACGTCAAGCACGGGCATGTGCTGGCAGACCGGGTGGCGCCGAGGGCCAACCGGTACTCGCGGAACGGTGCGAGGCGTTAGTGACGGGTAGAGGCTACGACGATACGAAATTAATCGTGAGGCCATGGGATGACAAGAAGATTAAGCCTGTAATCGATATCCAGAACCAGTGGCGAGCGTACGGTAGCAGAAAGGGTAAAGGCTCGGCTTGATGAAGCCTTTGGGTTTGGGGAGCATTTGATCAAGGGCTTCAAGAAGACGGCACTTGAGGTGGATACTTGCGCTGGTGGTGATGCTGGCGGCGATGGCCGTGGGCAGGCTCAGGGAAAAACGCGGATCCGCGTGGGCGTGGGTGGCCACAAAGATGTCTATCCTTTCAACTCCCTCGGCCTATAAGGCTCAGAACCAGCCGGAATTGAATCAATTTAACGTGGTTTTGTTCATCGGGTCGATGGCTTGCTTTTTCCAAAGGCCACTTGTTCAAGACCAACCCAAAAGTTTATTTACGGGCAACTTCCCAGAAATAACCAGCCCGGGCCGAGGCCAAAGACAAAAAAAGAAGACCACCCCAGCCCGGACTTCATGATTCCACCGGCACCCAGTCGCCCGTCAGCCAGATCAACAGCGCCATTTACCAGTCTTGTGGGTCTTTCTTTGGTTCTTAGGTTAACCGCAGGGCACCAAACCTAAAACTTTGGGTAACCTGAATTAACTCACTTTGGCCATATTGCTGACGAGTGCCTCGGCAAATTCAGAGGTTTTCAATTCTTGCGCCCCTTCCATGTTCCTGGCCAGGTCGTAAGTCACTCGCCTTTCTTCTATGGTCATCTCCAAGGAATTGACCACCAGGGCTGCTGCTTCTTTCCACCCTATGTGCTCGAGCAACATGACTCCGGAGAGGATCAAGGAACTTGGGTTAGCCTTGTCCTGCCCCGCGTATTTTGGTGCACTGCCGTGAGTAGCCTCAAAGACAGCTATGGTATCCCCGAAATTAGCTCCCGGAGCCATGCCCAGGCCTCCTACCTGGGCGGCCGCCGCGTCTGAAAGGTAGTCCCCGTTCAAATTGGGTAAGGCCAACACATCGTAGTCGCTTGTCCTGGTCAATAACTGCTGCAGCATATTATCGGCGATCCTGTCTTTGATGACTACAGCCCCCTCAGGCAAGACCCCAGCGTGATCACGCCAGAGTTCCTCTTCAGTTATGACCGCGTTCCGGAACTCCTCACGAGCCAGTTGATAACCCCACTCGCAAAAAGCCCCTTCGGTAAACTTCATTATGTTACCCTTATGGACCAAGGTGACACTTCGCCTGCCGTTCTCGACGGCGTATCTAATGGCAGCGCGTACAAGCCGTTTACTGGCTCTCTCACTAATAGGCTTGATACCAAGACCACTGTCCTCGGTCACCTCAACTCCTAGCTCTTGACGTAGAAAGGATATCAACTTAAGGACCTCTGGGGAGCCTTTCTTCCACTCGATACCGGCATATACGTCCTCTGTATTCTCACGGAAAATAACCAGGTTGACCTGCTCCGGGTTTTTTACCGGCGACGGCACTCCCCGGTACCAACGAACCGGTCTAACACAGGCGTAAAGGTCGAGAATCTGTCGAATCGCTACGTTCAAGCTACGGAAACCACTTCCCACCGGGGTGCCAAGGGGCCCTTTAAGGGCAACCAGGTGGATTCGAATGGCGTCCAAGGTTTCGTCTGGAAGAAGTGAACCCGCATGTTCCAACCCCTTCTGACCCGCTAACACCTCGAGCCAGGCGATTCTCCTCTCTTGGCCGTAGGCCCTGTAGACAGCCTCATCTAACACCATTTTCGTGGCTTTCCAGATGTCCGGCCCTATCCCATCTCCTTCAATGAAAGGAATGATCGGGTTTTCTGGTACCCGCAGCACACCTGCTTCAACAGTAATTTTCTCACCCATCCTTGTCCATATCTCCTTTCCCAACCTAGTTCTCTACTTTTTCCAAAACTGTCTCAGGCTCACAAAATGTTATTCCATGATGCGGATACAGTTACGAAGCCGCTCACCGGCAAGGCCTTCAATCATCGTAGGGCTTGCTCTCTAGGATTAGGTGTTAGGCCCCGCCAAATGGTCCCTGCGCGCCGTGTCTTCTAGGCAACCACATCCTCAGCCTTGGTGGCCGACCTTACTTCTCGCCTGATCGAGTATACGAGGGAGAAGATAGCCAGGACAATCAGTACCAATGAAATTGGTTTTTGCAAGAAGATCATAAAGTCTCCGTTTGAAATGGATAGTGCCCTTCTGAAGGACTGTTCCGTATTGGACCCCAAAATTAGGGCTAATACAAGGGGTGGTATGGGAACCTCCAGTTTACTCATGATATAACCCCCTAAACCAAACACCGAGAGCAGTAAGAAATCAAAGGCACTGTAGTTGAGGAGGTAGGTTCCCAGAAACCCTAAACCCAAAATCATGGGAATCAGGATACGCTGAGGAACATTCAAGAGTTTAACAATGGGCACGACCAACCCCAGGTTGATAACAATGAGAATAACGTTGCCGATAATGATAGAGGCAATTACCCCCCATGCGATCTCAGGGTGCTGTTGGAAAAGAACGGGCCCAGGCTTAACCCCCAGCATCATCAATGCCCCTAGCATCACGGCGGTGGTCCCCGAACCAGGGATGCCCAGGGTCAGGAGTGGTATCATTGCACCGGAGGAAGCGCCGTTATTGGCCGCTTCAGGTGCGGCTACCCCTTCGATAGCCCCTTTCCCGAACCTCTCCGGGTTCTTGTTAAGCTGCTTTTCGGTCGCGTACGCCAGCATGCTGGCCACTGACGCTCCCATCCCAGGGAGAACACCTATGATGAAGCCCAGGGGGGAACTTCGTAGCATAGGCATCAAACACTTCTTCATGTCCTGGCGGCTGATCATTACCTTCCCGATACTGGTTACGTCAATGCGGTACCTTCTATCAATGCTCGCGTAATTCCTGAAAGCCTCCGCCACGGCGTAGAGACCGATCATGGCCACCAGGAAATCAATACCGTCTTGAAGAGCCGTCACTCCGAAGGTGAACCGCATCAGGCCTGTTTGTGCGTCAATCCCAATGGTGCTCAGCATAAAACCTAGGGACAGTGCGACAAAGCCCTTTGCTATGCTCCCCTGGGAGAGGGTGACGGTGGCCGTCAAAGCAAAAAGCAATAGGGCGAACATTTCGGCCGGACCGAACTCTAATGCAAGATCAGCAACAGGGAGAGTAAGGAATACCAGCATGATGACACTGATACATCCGCCCACGAAAGAGGCAATGGCGCTTATGGCTAAAGCTTTACCGGCCTCACCGTTCCTCGTCATGGGATAGCCGTCAAAACAAGTAGCGATGGAAGCGGCATCCCCCGGGGTATTAATCATGATCGATGCCCGGGAACCCCCGAACATAGCTCCGTAATAGATAGCCGCCATGGTTATCAGGGCGGTGGTCGGGTTCATTCCGTAAGTGAGGGGAATAAGTACGGCCACTCCCGTTGCCGGGCCCACACCAGGCAGCATGCCGATAATGGTACCCGTCACCCCCCCGATAAGTACCCAGAATAAGTTAACCGGTGTAAGCACCTCTTGAAACCCGATCAAAAGGTAGGATAGTGCTTCCAATTAGCTTACCTCCTAAAAGGAAAGTAGCCCCCGTGGCAAGCTTAACTTCAACAAGATTGAAAAGACCGTATAGGTGAGTAGGGAAAAGCCCAGTGACACAATTAGATTCTCAACCATCCGTTTCATATTGTTAATCGTGGCTATTAGAAGTAGCATAAACAGGAAAGTTGAGATCACGTATCCAACTGAATCCAGTATCAGCCCGTAAAGGATCCCCAAGAGTACGGTCAGGACTATTTTCCCGTAAAGGACCCTATTGGGTCCGATTTTAATACTCAGGGCATCGCTCTTGGGGCCCTTGCTCAGTACATGGCTCAACACCAGAGAAACACCACAAACCAGGGCCATTACACCGATAAGAATTGGGAACATCTTGGGTCCAGTGTGGTCTCCAATGGCAGGAGCAGGAAGCATTAGGGTCATGAAAAGGTAAACTGCTCCGAAAATAAGGGAGATGATACCGGACACTAAGTTTTTCGTCACAGCTGCCTCTACCTCCTCATCAGGCCTGGTGGGTGTCTTGGTGGCACC
>SESX01000239.1 GCA_004367365.1 Candidatus Acetocimmeria pyornia | reverse complement strand
TCAACATGCCCGATCGTACCAACGTTGACGTGCGGCTTCGTCCGCTCAAATTTTGCCTTACCCACTTTCGTGCCTCCCCTTCTTGCCTTTTCAGGAAAATCAAGGTAAATTAAGATCCGTAGACAGTCAGGTCGCAAGCCCCAACCTTATAGTGACAAGCCTGGACATTTTTTCATTGCTACGGGTATTTTTTCGGCAGAAGCCAGAAGATTCCTGCCCCTGGCTGTAACATCCCTTTTTCACGGCGCAGCCTCAGATTCTCGAGGGTCCCAGCCAGCATGGTGAACTTTTTCGGTAATGCACCATCTGAGCCATCGCTGGTTTTTTACCCCAAGGGCTTTACTACAACAACGAAACCCGGAAAAATATATACGTGATACAGGTGAATTGGAAGCTGGAAGTAAGATAGTGCCTGGTAAATGGAGATACTCTCTGCTTACACCCTTGACAAGCAAGTTTAAGACCACCACCTTTTTGTCAAGGCCTGTAAAGGAGTCTACCCAGGAAGATGAAGAAGTAACCATGCAGAAACTGTAGGGGACCCAATGGAGGAGGTTCCTCTGTGTCTGTTGCCCGTGAGACAGTAGAACCAAACCTAAGACTTCCACTGAAATGGGCCGGAGGAAAGCGGTGGCTGGTACCACACTTACAACCCATTTGGAATCAACACAACCATCGGCGGCTTGTTGAGCCCCTATGCGGAGGGTTAGCCGTTACCCTAGGCCTCATGCCCTCGCAGGCACTCCTTAACGATATTAATCTCCACCTTATTAATTTCTTCAAGTGGCTTCAAAAGGGACTCAGCGTCGATATTGAGATGCGGAATGATGAAGGCCTTTATTATCAGCACCGCAAACGTTTCAATGAGCTTCTTGCCCATGGAAAAGAAAACAGTAAAGAAGCTGCTGAATTATTCTACTTTCTTAACCGTACCGGATACAACGGCCTTTGCCGTTTCAACAAGAAAGGTGAGTTCAACGTTCCCTTCGGCAGGTACAAGACCATTAACTATACCCGTGACTTTCGTGATTACAAAACTCTCTTCTCACGCTGGGAGTTTATGAGCACTGACTTTGAGGGGCTTACCCTCGAAGAAGACGATTTTGTTTATGCTGATCCACCCTACGACGTTGAGTTTACCCAGTACGCCAAGGACGGGTTCGCGTGGGACGACCAAGTCCGACTTGCTAAATGGTTGGCTAAACACCCAGGGCCCGTAGTCCTTTCCAACCAAGCCACCAGCCGTATCATAGATCTGTACAAGAACCTGGGTTTCGAGCTCCGTTATTTGAACGCCCCACGGATGATCAGCTGTACCGGAGACCGGACACCGGCGCAGGAGGTACTGGCTTTGAAAGGGGTCTAATCAAGTTTTCCCCGAGATAATCACCCAAAGGGAACATTCCGGCATCCAGCTCGAGCTTCGCGCTGATGTTACAGAGGACTCTGGCCGCCTCTTCCTCGTTCCCAAGAGGGTTCGACGTATCTAACCGGTCCAATTCCCTCAGCGCTTCGATGACCTCTTCCTCGGCTAAGTGGTCCCTCCAGGAACCGAACGACATAGATATCCGCCCTATGATTTCAACCACACGAAAATTTCTAGCCAGGCCGCAAAAGTTCCTTCACGTGGGGTGCCTGAGCAGCCGACAATTTCGGCTGGAGACCGCCTGAGGGCGAGGCAGGTTGGGGGGCGAAGGACGAGGAGAACCCCGACGAGATGGGGCTCCCCATGGCGTCCTAATGTGCGGGCAGCCCGATTCAGGGGTGTTCCCGGTAGGAGGCCACGACCTCGGCTATCTTCGTCAGATCTTGACTCGCCAGGCCCGGGTGTACGGGCAGGGAGACCACTTCTCGGGCGGCTCGTTCAGACTCCTGCAGGGACACGCCGCCGTAGCCCAGCTGTCGGTAGAGCGGCTGACGGTGAAGGGGCAGGGGATAGTAAATCCCATATCCCACTCCGTTGGCCGCGAGATGGGCGCAGAACTTCTCCCTGTTTTTTACCCGTACAGTATATTGGTGGAAGACCGGTACACGGTCCGTCGGGAGCGGAGGCACCTCCAGCCACCGCAGGCAGTTGAACCTTGCGCTCAGGTAGGCGGCGTTCCGCCGTCTGGCCTGGTTGAAGCCAGGCAGCTTCCTCAACTGAACTAGGCCGAGGGCGGCAGCGATGTCTGTCATCCGGTAATTGTAACCCAGCATTTCGTGCCGGTATTTTCTGTACGCTCCGTGATTGATGATGGCGCGGGCTTTCCTGGCGATCCAGGGGTCGTCGGTGACCAGCATTCCCCCTTCACCGGTAGTCATGTTCTTGGTGGCGTAAAAGCTGAAGATTGAAACATGGCCAAAGGTCCCCACCTTTCTCCCCCGATACTCCGCCCCGTGCGCCTGAGCACAGTCCTCGATCAAGAGGATCTTTCTGTCCTTCACGGTCGCGACTATCTCCTCCATGTCGCAGGGCAGCCCGTAGAGGTGTACAACCAGGAGGGCCTTTACCTTTGGGCCTTGAACCGCTCTGGCAACAGCGCGGGTCGATAGGTTCAGGGTAGTTCGGTCGATATCCACGAAAACCGGTGTCGCCCCACAGAAGAGGACGGCGTTGGCCGTCGCGGCGAAGGTGAAAGGGGTTGTGATGACCTTGTCTCCGGGCCCTATCCCCGCCGACAAAAGGGCCACATGCAGGGCGGCGGTACCAGAGGAAGTTGCGACGGCGTGCCTAGTTCCAATGTACGATGCGAATTCCTCTTCGAAGGCCCGAACTCTTGGTCCAGCGGCGACCTGGCCTGTACTGAGCACCGAAGAGACCGCTTCAGCTTCCTCTCCGCCCAGGAGTGGGCGATTTAGGAGTATCATACGGCACCTCCTTTCTAAAGTGACCAAAGGTAAGGCCCGGGTTTGCACCGCGGGCCGACCTCGACCTGGATGAGAGGCAAATCGTCGTACCGTTCAGCTCCAGGACGCCGGAACCCCTTTGGCCGTTTTCCCGGGAGGGACGTCCCTGGTTACCACCGCACCGGCACCTATCACCGCCCCT
>SESX01000238.1 GCA_004367365.1 Candidatus Acetocimmeria pyornia | reverse complement strand
CGGCACCACGGAGGATGAAAATCCGGGGTTGAACCTGTATTTTCGTAGAAGTCGCCGTAAGCCGGGACCTACAAGAGGTGGGGGGTAGGAGATGATCAAAAGGGCACTGGTCAGCGTGTCGGATAAGACAGGGATTGTTTCCTTCTGCCGTAGGCTTCGGGAGATGGGGATTGAGCTCATTTCGACAGGGGGTACGGCCCAAACCCTCCGGGAAGCCGGGGTGGAGGTAGTTCAGGTCTCCCAGGTGACGAATTTTCCCGAGATCTTGGACGGACGGGTCAAAACCCTGCATCCCGCGATTCACGGCGGGATCCTGGCCCGTCGTGACCGGCATGAACACATGACCCAGCTGAGGGAACTGGGACTGGAACCGGTGGACATGGTGGTGGTGAACCTCTACCCGTTTCAGGAGACGGTGGCCCGTGAGGGTGTCACCCTGGAAGAGGCCCTCGAGAACATAGATATCGGCGGGCCGACCCTGGTTCGGGCGGCTGCCAAGAACTATCGAGACGTGGTGGTGATCACCTCACCAGAGCGGTACGGTGAGGTTCTGGAGCAGCTTCGGGCCACCGGCACTGTTTCTCAACAGATGAGGCTTGAACTGGCCCGGGAAGCCTTCGCCCATACAGCTGGGTACGACCTGGCCATCACTTCTTACCTGGAAAAGGTTGAGGTTGACGGGACCCGGGGGGAAGCGGAGAACTTCCCGGACAGGCTCTGGCTCAGCTACCGCAAGGTAGGTAACCTTCGTTACGGGGAGAACCCCCACCAGAAGGCTGCCTTTTACCGGGAAGAGGGTTTCACCGGCCCTTCGCTGACCCGGGCCCAGAAGCTCGGCGGTAAGGACCTTTCTTTCAACAATATCAATGACGCCAACGCGGCCATGGAACTGGTCCGGGAGTTCAGGGATGAACCGGCGGTGGTGGCTGTCAAGCACACCAACCCGTGTGGGGTGGGAACCGGGGCAAACCTGCTTGAAGCCTGGCAGAAAGCCTACCATGCCGACCCGGTTTCGATTTTCGGCGGGATCGTGGCTGCCAACCGGGAGGTGGACGTTGAAACGGCGCGGGCTATGGCTTCGGTCTTCCTTGAGGTGGTTGTTGCCCCAGGTTTCAGCCCTGAGGCCCTCAAGGTCCTGCGGGAAAGAAAGGACCTGCGTATTCTGGCATTACCTGACCTTGTGACGACGAAGGATGGGGACCGAGACCGCCGTGTGGGCCCTGTCAAAAAACCGGTCTACGACCTGAAGAAGGTGGCCGGGGGTATCCTTGTCCAGGATCCTGATGACGTTGAGGACGCTCCTGAGAGGTGGCGGACGGTGACCAGGAGGAAAGCTACTCCCGGGGAGCTAAAGGACCTGACTTTGGCCTGGAAGGTGGCCCGCCACACCAAGTCCAATGCCATCGTGGTGGCCAAGGGAGGGCGAACCCTCGGGGTCGGGGCCGGACAGATGAACCGGATCGATGCCGCGCGCCATGCCCTGCAGCAAGGCGGTGGGGAGACGAAGGGAGCGGTCTTGGCTTCCGACGCCTTTTTCCCCTTCCCGGACGTGGTGGAGGAAGCAGCCCGGGCTGGGATCCGGGCCATCGTGCAGCCGGGTGGTTCTGTCCGCGACGAGGACTCCATCAAGGCGGCGGAAAGGGCAGGCCTAGTAATGTTGTTTACCGGCGAGCGCCACTTCAAGCATTGAGTGGTGGCATTGGAGCCGGTAATTCCCGCAAAGACCCTCGTAGGGAATTTCAGGGAGGCATTTGGTAATGAAGGTACTGGTGGTGGGTGGTGGTGGGCGGGAACACGCCCTGGTCTGGAAGATTGGACAGAGTGAAAAAGTAGATAAAATCTATTGTGCCCCGGGCAACGCCGGGATCGCAGGATTGGCCACGTGTGTTAGTATTGAGCCAGACAGGATCGAAACCCTTGTGGCTTTTGCCCGGAAGGAGGGTATCGACCTCACCGTGGTGGGGCCGGAAGCCCCCCTGGTGGCCGGGATCGTGGACGCCTTTGAGGCAGAAGGGCTCAAGGTTTTCGGCCCGCGCCGTAGGGCGGCCGAAATCGAGGGGAGCAAGGCCTTTGCCAAGGGGCTGATGAAGAAGTATGGGATCCCCACGGCCCGGCACCGGACCTTCGAGGACCCGGACCTGGCAAGGGAATACGTGCGTCAGGTAGGTGCCCCGGTGGTCTTGAAGGCTGATGGGCTGGCTGCCGGCAAAGGGGTGATTGTGGCCCAGAGCGAGGAGGAGGCCCTGGTTGCGGTGGAGAGGATCATGGAAGTCCGGGCATTCGGTGCAGCCGGCCGTCGGCTGGTGGTGGAGGAATACCTGGAAGGGGAAGAGGTTTCGGTTCTGGCCCTGGTGGACGGGGAACATTTTGTGCCCCTGGCTTCTTCCCAGGACCACAAGCGGGCCTATGATGGGGATGAGGGCCCTAATACAGGCGGCATGGGTGCCTACTCACCGGCTCCCTGTTATACCCCGGGTCTGGCCCGGGAGGTTGAGGAGAAGGTCCTGGGTCCGGTGGTGAAGGCCATGGTCAGGGAAGGACGCCCCTACCGCGGTATTCTTTACGCCGGACTGATGCTTACCCAAGATGGGCCGCGGGTCCTCGAGTTCAACTGCCGGTTTGGGGACCCGGAAACCCAGGTCGTTCTTCCCCGGATGAAAACAGACCTGGTAGCGGCCATGGAGGCTGTTGTTGAGGGGAGACTGGAAGAAATCGAGCTCGATTGGTACCCGGAGGCGGCAGTGGGAGTGGTTCTCGCTTCTGGCGGATACCCGCTGGAGTATGAGGAAGGGAAGGTCATTCGCGGTCTCGAGGAGGCGGCGGCCCTCCAGGGGGTACTGCTTTTCCACGCCGGTACAGACCGGAAGGAAGCGCCGGAGGGAGGTACCGGTGATGGTCCCCGCCGGGAAGAGATTGTAACCGCCGGGGGCCGGGTGCTGGGGGTGGTGGCCCTGGGGGAGAGTATTCGACAGGCAGTGGACCTGGCCTACAGGGCGGTGGGAATGATCGAGTTCGAGGGGATGCACTACAGGCGTGATATCGCCCACCGGGCCCTTTCCCGGGAAGGGGAGTAGTTGTCTGTCCTG
>SESX01000237.1 GCA_004367365.1 Candidatus Acetocimmeria pyornia | reverse complement strand
TCGGCTTCTTCCACAATACCGTCTTCATTGATGGCATAGGCGTGGTAGAGGGTTCCCCGGGGTGCCTCGGTGATGGCATACCCCTTGCCGGCCCTGACCTGGTAGCGCCGGTCCTGGGTAAAGGGTTCGTATCCATCGATGATCTCAATACACTCATCAATGGCATGGAGCAGTTCCACCGCCCGGGCCACTAGATTATGGTATGGATTCTGGCTGGGGAAATTGATCCCTGATTCCCGTGCCGCTTCCCGGGCAGCGTCTGACAACTGGTCAAAATTAAGGTTTACCCTGGCCAGGGGACCAACCATGAAAGTCCCGCGTCCCCTGATATAGGAGTAGAGGGAATTGGAATAAGGGACATGCTCTTCCCTGATGTGGTTACGGTATTCCCATGGGGCCACATCCAGCCCGTGGGAAGAAACCAGGCGCCCGGTCAAGACCGCGTACTCGTCCTCAGCCCTGAGAGCAACATGTTCGCAGGGCCGCTCGAATTCTGGATAGGAGATCCCGGCCCCCAGGCGCACGGTATCAGCAGCAAACTCCCTGGCTTCCTCCAGGCGTTCCCGGAGGTCCGAAAGGAGATCAGGGTCAGGAAGGCGCGTAAACCCGGCAGGAACCACCGTCACAGGGTGAACCTCGCGGCCACCCACTGCAGCCGTCAGGTCATTGCCCAGGCGCTTCAGCGCCAGGGCTTTTTCCACGGTCTCGCGGTGGTCGTGGGCCATCTCCATAACACTCTCGTAGCCCATGAAATCCGGGAGAGCCAGCATGTAAATGTGGAGGGTGTGGCTCTGAATCCACTGGCTCAGGGCCAAGAGTTTCCTTAACCGAACCGTCTGGTACGACGGGGTGATGCCCAAGGCATCTTCGATGGCCGCCACGGCAGTTAACTGGTGGGACACAGGGCAAATCCCGCAAATCCGGGAGGTGATCTCGGGAACCTCTTCGTACTTGCGTCCCACCAGGAAACCCTGAAAGAACCTGGGTGGTTCAAAAACCCGGAGAGACAGCTCCGTGATTTCACCATTTTCAACAGTAACGTCCAGGGCCGCCTCACCCTCGACCCTGGCCATGTAGTCAACCTTGATGCGTTGTTTTCGGCTCATGAAGAAACTGCCCCCCTTTCAAATTCGGGGGTCATCCCGGCGTATTTCCTAAACCGGCGTGTAATATCTGCACGGGTCAACCCGTATTCCTCAAAGGTCTCAACCAGTGATTCCGGGTTGGCATCATTGGCCGGACCACGACACCCCTCACATACCCGGCCGTGGGAAGGACAGAGTGCCCCGCAGCCGGCGGTGGTCACCGGTCCCATGCAGGGTTGTCCCTCGGTTACAAAGAGACAAAGGTTCTCGTGCAGCTTGCACTCCACGCAAACACTGTGGGGCCGGAGATAGGGCTTTGTTCCAAGCAGAACCCCCTTGATGAAATCTACCAGTTCATCCCGGCTCACCGGACAGCCTTTGAGGTATGCATCCACCTTGACGTATTCGTCAATCCCGTAGGCCTTGATGGAATGAACCGCGGCCAGGTTAGGATACACCCGTTCCTCCACCAACCTCTCGGCCACCCAGTTTTTCATGGAAGGGAGTCCACCGTAACAGGCACAGCTCCCGAAGGCAACCAGGAGCCGGCAGTCCGCGCGGGCCTTTTTCAGCCGGATGATTTCTTCTCCAGATGTTACCGCCCCTTCAACCAGCCCGAGGTCGTAGGGACCGGACCCGGCTTCACGTTTTGCCATGGGAAAGTACCTGATATCAAGAACCTCCAGGATATCCAAAAGGTACGGTTCCAGGTTCAAAAGCTCGAGCTGGCAGCCTGCACAAGAACTTAACTTGTAGACCGCGACAGAAGGTTTTTTTTCGATCTTCACTGCCTTTACCACCTCCTTGGTCCGTTAGCCGTCTCACAGCACCTCTTCCGGTAGGCTCAAAAGCTCGGCATAGGCAAAGACCGGCCCGTCCTTGCAGACAAACTTGGGCCCGATCTGGCATCTACCGCACTTTCCCACCCCGCACTCCATGCGTCTTTCCAGGGAAACATAGATCTGTTCCGGGCTGAACCCGCGTTCTGCCAGCCCTTGGGCGACAAACTTCATCATGATCTCTGGACCGCAGGTAAGAACAATGGTGTTCTCGGGGGTGCTTTTCATCCGGTCGAATAGCCCCGTAACAACCCCCTGGCTGTGTTCCCATATTGTTCCCTCTGGAACCTCATCTACCGTCAGCAAAACCTTAATCCCCTTATCTCGCCAATGGTCATATTCAGCAGCAAACAGGAGATCCCTTGGGGTGCGAGCCCCGTAGAGAAGCTCCACCCGGCCCACGGCCTTCCGCTCCCGTCCCAGCAGGTAGAGGACAGGCCTCAAGGGAGCCAGTCCGATTCCCCCGGCAACGACCAAGATATTGCAACCCTGCAGGAGGTCCACCGGCCAGCCGGTGCCGTACGGCCCGCGGATACCGACCACGCTGCCCTTCTCGAGACGGGTCACAGCCTTGGTTACACTTCCCACGTGCCGGATGGTGTGGGTAAAACCATCCCCTCGATAAGGGTCAGAGCTAATGGAAATGGCAGCCTCCCCAATACCGAAAACCGTCAGCATGTTAAACTGGCCGGGCTCAAAGACAAACTCCTCGCCTTGGGAATCCCTGAAAACAAAGTGGTAAGTGGTGGTATCCCTGGTTTCTGGTATGATATCGGCGATCACGGCTTCAACCGGTTGGTATAGACTTGCCAAGGTGTTCACCCCTTATCTCCCTGATGATCCCGGTGAGATCAATACCCTTCACACAGGTTTCGATACAGCGTCCACACCCTACACACCCTTTGGTTCCGAACTGGGGTTCATAGTAGAGGAGCTTATGATAAATACGCTGCTTGATCCTGACGTCGCGCTCTTTACGGAAATTGTGCCCCAGGGCCACCTGGGCATATTCGAGCAGCATACATGAATCCCACTCCCGCTGCCGTTTCCCGGTCTTGAAACCAAGGTCGATCTTATCAACCACATTGTAGCAGAAACACGTGGGACAGACCATGGTACAGGAACCACAGGCAAGGCACTGGTCCCTGAGCCTGTTCCAGATGGGGTGACAGAA
>SESX01000236.1 GCA_004367365.1 Candidatus Acetocimmeria pyornia | reverse complement strand
TCGGCTCGCCACGGCCGCGCCCGGCCTGATCTCGGCCGTCCCTTCGCCGTAGACCTGGGCCAGCGCAGGAAGGGCCTCGGCGAATTCTGTAGGGGGGTCTCTTAAGATGATCCTGCCTGTGGTTGAAGGCGCCCTTTCTGATACGTACTGGATCAGAACCTCCCTGTACCTTTCTCGCAAGTGGGGTTCTGTGTAAAAACCGGTCAGGGCGCAGGCTATCTCCTCTGGGCAGTCCCTGAACAGTCGATGTACTCTCAACACGTGGCCCGTCCGGGCAAGGCCCGCCGAGGCGAAAACCCGTTTGTTTCTCGTGTACACAACTTTGATGCCCAAGCTTCGCGCGTTCTCCCGCAAGAAATCCATCTTACACCTCCTAACTGTCCCTGGCGTAGACCACGACAAATTTCGGAGTGAAGGCGCGATCCCCCGACCAGTTGCGGCCCAGAAAGACACTCAAACCCCTGCGAAGTTCCCCGGAAGATAGAACCAGCCGGAGTTCGGAACCCCCACTTGCGAACCACTCGCGGAAGGCTCCAGTGAGATCCCACCGGTTCCATCCGGACTGGACCACCTCGAGGGTCGATGACGCCGGCCTGGTTTCCTTCAGGATTACCGGTAAGGCATCCGGCTCATAGGTCTCGCCCAGCAACCTGCAGGCAATGGAACCGGCCCCTGACTTCGTCGCCCACAGATACAGGCAGGCAGACAGTACGGTTGTGCCTTTCGGCAACGTGCTGGTGTCGAAGCTGAGATAGGCCGCACGCACCCTTGCTTCGGCAGGGGATATGCTTCCATAACCCACCTCGAACACTTCTTCCGAGATCTCGGTGACAGAAGCTCCATCGAATTCCAGAGTCCTTGAAACCAGAGGGGGCTGCAGCTCGGCGCATTCCAGGGACTTCACTGATATTCCAGCGCATCTCGTACGACCGGTTCTGCCGCGCTCGTGCAACAGCGGGTCGATCACCTCAAGAATCCGCTGTGCCCGGCGTTTATAAGTATGTCTCTCGTAAACCAGCCTCTGACCCGCGGCCGCTATTTCTTCTCTGCCGGCGTCATCCTTCAGGTAAGAGCTCACCAGTTCGACAGTCAGGCGAGGATCGTCAGACATTACTACGTGCTCCCGGTCCGTGAAGAGGGCTTCAACCGCTTGAGTTCGGGAGGTGAGGAGAAAGGCCCCGCAGCCAGTAATTTCAAAAGTGCGCATGGTCACCTGGGTGTTGAACCTGTTTTCGTTCTGTAGCCCCAGGACGATCTTGGCCGACGAGTAGATCTTCGGCGTCTCGGAGTAAGCCACCGGCCCCTTCACTGCCTCTGGAGGTACCGTCAAGCCGGCCTGTGCGGGCAGGGTGTCCCAGCCTTTACCCCAGATGGCCACGTCATAGTTTCCCAACAGAGGTTTGAGCAGGTGGCGAATGCTCTCGCCCCTGTAGCTGTTCCAAAAGTCATGGGCGTTTGCCACCAGGACGATATCGTGCCGGTACTCCTTGACCGGAGCCGTTTTCCGGTGAAACCAAGGATTACAAGCGAATTCGAGGTGTGCTGCGGGAATACCGATGTTCTCATAGGACTCGACGCAGCTGGCGTTGATGGTAAAGACGAAATCAGGGTCCAGTCTCCTGACGAAAGGAAGGGACCAGCGGTAAAGGTGGTAAAAGTCCTCCACGGACCAGTAGACGCAGAACCCGCCATATTTTTTTATAGCCTCCCTTATGACCCGGACGTTTTCGCTAACGTAGTCCTGAGTCCAGCCAACCAGTATCAAGAGTTCTGGGGCAAAGGTCTGCATGAAAAACGCAAAGTAGTCGCGTTGAAAGGACTTGGGTATGACGACTTCATGTCCGAGAGAACGAAATCCCCAGGGCAACCCCATGGTCCAAACGGGGTACGTATTCAAGAACGCTACCCTCATCACGCATCTCCCATCAGAATGGCCAGGCTTTGGTCCCCGCAGTTGAACAAGAGATCGAGCGCGGAAAGGTTGGGGACGAATCCCGGGTGACACTGCGGGTAAAGCGGGTGCTCAAAACACTGGTATTTCAGTGCAACCTTTGCAGCCTCAAAGAGCTTTTCATCTAGGTAGGCCCGGGCGCCCTGGCCCGAGAGAAAGACTCTGGCACCAATCTCCTGGCAAATGCGAATTAGTCTCTCAGTCTTATAGACACCGGCTCCAACTTCCAGCGACGATGAAAGCACGAGAGGCGTCGATATGCCGAAGGTACCCCTTACCAGCTCTAGGAACGCCATGTTGAGGTCTAGAAGACGATCCGGTATCACGCCAAGGATACTCTCGATCAGAGGCATGTACCGCGAACAGTACGGTGCCTTGGAATAACACCGCTCGATGGTCTTCAAATGTTTCTTTAGAGTCCGTTCCGGCTCATATAGCCTGACATCCTTAATCAGCTGCCTCCGTTGGGCGCCGTGAACGGGAAGTGTGAGCCTCACCACTCCCCTCTTGTCGCGTACTGTTGCTCTGGTGGTGTAAGTTCGGGAGGGAAACTGGACGTCATCCAGGATCACGAACACATCACACTCGGCCATTTTGTGAAAATAGCCTAACCACGGCAGGTAATTCGGTTGATGGCACGCAACGATCAATGCCCTTACACCTCTGAACGAGCCTTATGTAGGAAGGCAGGCTTGCGGCCCGCCTTCACAGCCCTTCAGCAATCTGGGGGGTCTGGCACTTCATCCTCCAACAGGAACACCTTGATTACGAAATTGCGGCCGGATGGTACTCCGAAAAGGAACTGTCCACACTTGTCGGTAAAGGCAAAGGTAACAGGCACCAATTTGCACGGGTCTCTGGTCGGCTGGTGAAACAGCTTGACGACAGCTCCCTCAACCGGCCTGCCGTCAGGGAACTTGACGATGCCGTGAATTACAGCCCTGTCCTCTGGCTCTAGAACAAGCTTGAGCTCCCGCTGTTCGTTGGCCTCTAACTTCCTTACGTTAACTCGCAGAAGTTTAAAGCCCACTCGATAACACCTCCTTCTTCGGGGTTAAAGTCTACGATATTTTATGTAGAGATGAGCCCATGTGTTACTTCTATAGGTAAATATCAGTGTTTGCTGGGCCTACTAACGGGCGCATCGGGGTAAATAGGAACGGATTCTGACCCACGTTTGACAGTTTAACGTAGAAAACAGTGCCTATGTCGGCTGGAAACCGCATAAAAT
>SESX01000235.1 GCA_004367365.1 Candidatus Acetocimmeria pyornia | reverse complement strand
CGCGGCGGAAGTCCCCCGAGAAATCAGGAGGTGAATTGCTGGCGTGGCTTAGGATATGTAGACAAAACGCAGAGTTATCCATATATTCCCGGATAGAAAGAACTCCCTTTACTCTAAAATTTTCTCCAAAGCAGGATAACCGGTTGCCTTTGCAGTATTTCTTTGGTAAAAGCAATGCTGGGGGGAGTGATACTTATGGGTCGACCCACCTTCTATCGCCAGCGGATCAGGTATGAGGCTGCTACCATTGAGGCTAAAACACTCTTTGACTATCTGGTAAACCATGTGCGTCAGCGCCGTGAGGTTTCCTGGGATGAAGCGGTACTTATTGCCTCTGATGCTCTTGGCTACCTGAATACCTTCCTGGGTATGCGAAAGCTCGGTCAGATTGAATTCCCGGCTGTGGTCGCAGGAAAAGCCGCTCACTTCCGGCGTTCCCGAGAAGAATAAGAGGAGAAGCTTGTATCTCTCACCATCATTGCCGACGATGATGCAAGCCTTTTGGGTGAATTCGGGACCAGGATTATGGTTACCAACCGCATCGCCCGGGTCATCGAAGAGGCCTGGTATCAGGGGGGCCTTTTAGATATGAACAGGCTCTGTATTCTCTCTCTCCTCAATGTCACCGCCATTCGGGACCGATTAAAGCCACTGCTTGAGCTGGGTGCCTTTCTGCCTCTTGCGGGGATGAGCCGGGCCAGGCGCTCAAAGTTTAAGGCATTACGGCCGGTACTGGCAGTCGAGCGCTACCTTAACGGCGAAAACCTCACCGAGATCAGGCGTTCCCTTTGCCTCAGCCGGTTCCAGTGGCGGGAGTGGTATCAGGGTTTTCGGCGGGCACTAAAACTCAAAGATCGGCCTGTTGCTGAGGTCGCTCAGGCCATTTCCCAGCCTGTTGAGGTGGTGGAAGGATGGCTGCAGCTGGCTAAAAACCTCACACCGGATGCACAGGCCCAAAAGATCCTGGCTGAAGATGCCTTTTGGCCCTGGGAAGCCCGGGATACCTTCACTACCTCCCACGGTTTTAGGCAACTTCTCTATGAGCGCCATGGCTTTTCTCCGGCAGCAGCTGAGGACTTCTGTCTCTTTTTGCGGGATCTGGCCCGGCAATTCTCTGTTAAACCCCGCTCCGGCGGCCAGATTATCTACATCGGTGTTGCAAGTACTGAAGGACCGGGCAGAAGCCTCAAAGATTCGCGGCTGGAAGCAGTCCGGCTTGACTATCTTACTCCACAAGACTGGGCCATTGCTCGAAGGACCACTACCAGGGCCCTGAAATGGGCGCGGATCGAACGGTTCGCTACCCAGGCTTATGCACAGGGGGTGGCCTTGAGTCTCCCTGACATTGCCTATCTGGTCTCGGTCTCAGTGGATGCCGTTCGGGATGCAATTGCCCGGCACCCCACGGTAGTCCTGCCCACAAGAGGCCACGTGGCCGATATGGGTTCTACCTTAAGCCATGCCGAAAAGATCATCGACCTTTTCATGTATGGATACACAGAGACAGAGATCACAAGAAGGACTGGCCACAGTTATGAGAGTATCGAGCGGTATCTTTTAGACTTTGCCAGGGTAGTCTATCTTGCCGAGGCAGGAATGCCCATTCCAGCCATCCGGCAGGTCACCGGTTTTTCCAAACGGTTGGTGGACAAATACAACACCCTGTATCAGAAATACAACACCCCCGACTTTGCCTTTACCATGGGTAAAATCCGCCGGTTTGCCCAGGCCCATCCACCAACCAGACCAAAACCAAAGGAAAGGAAAGGTGATGGAAAGGATGAGGACGGGTAAGGGGGCAACCCACAGGTTCGCCACCCTTGCCGCCCGTGATCTGGCTACAGTGCAGGTTGCTCACTTAAAGACCAGGTTTGAACTGGCTGAAAGGTCCCTTTTGGCAGAAAGGGCAGTTGCCCTTGTTAATGAAGCCTTTGCAGATTATGAGGCCAAACACAACATCATCAGGGTCAAACCAGGGGAACTGGTGGTGGAACATTCAGGTGAAAAACTACTCTTGCCGCTGTTGGAAACCCATTGGGTCGCAAGGCTGGCCCGGGATATGAGCCTTTTGGAGGTCAAAAGACAGCACGAGCATGACCAGTATTGCCAGCTGCAAAAGGTTGACCCGGAGGCCACTTACGGGGATCTGTGGCGGCTTTTGGGCCGGGAAAGCCAGGTAAAAAGACGTGCACCCAAAGGTTATGATTTCCTGCCCGAAGAACCCCAACCCCACACAGCAGTTCCTCTCCTGCCCAGAATGCCCCAGGACATGGAAGCTGTCCCTGAACCGGTAATGACAGCAGTGACTGAGATCCTGGCAAATGACTACGGCTGTAAACCAGCCCGGGCAGAAGCTATGATCAAGGCCATCGCTGGCATCAGGGCCTGGTGCTGCCCCAAAATCACCGAACTTGCACCCGGGCAAATGGTCTGGCTTGCCCACTGCATCAGGAAAACTCGCCGCACAGACCCGAAGCTCTTTGTCCCTGTGATCTTGACCGTTGTCACCCTCGATGAACAGGGTAAAACCTTCTCCCACCGCGGAGAGTTCAAACGGGCCAAAGTCGCACAGATTGAGCGGATAACCACCGAAGCCTGGCGCCAGGATGGTGTTCTTACCAACTCAGATGTGGAATGGCTTACAGGGCTAACTCCAAATGTCATCCGGGAACTTCTGGAGGCCTATCAGGAGAAGTTTGGTATTATCCTCCCCACTGCCGGAACAGTTCTTGACATGGGCAGGCCCCTTACCCACAAGAAGCTGGTGGTGGAGATGGCCTTAGGAGGGATGACTACCCGGGAGATTGCCCGCCGCATTTACCACACCCCGGAGGCGGTAGATGCATATCTTAGAACCTTCGACAAACTGCTGATCCTTAGATACTATGGGCTGCCCATTGGCGCTATGGTTAGGGTCCTGGGACATGGGCGCAAGTTAATCGAGGAGCATCTTGCACTGGCCGATAAACACTTCCCGACCGCAGATGACCTAAAAGCCTACCTCACTGGCCGGGGAGTATCATTGGAAAATATATGTTAGATGTATTAGCTGTTATTTGACTTTTACATAATTGTTTACTCTTTAAATTGTTTTAGTAAATAACTCAACTTTCGCAGACAAAAAAGTTTACTGAAGCCTTGATATAGCAACTTTTTTAGTAATAAATAAACAAGAACATTCCT
>SESX01000234.1 GCA_004367365.1 Candidatus Acetocimmeria pyornia | reverse complement strand
CGAAGTATTTTCCTTGCTCGTACCGGAGGTAAAAGGCGCTTTCGTTGATCTCCTGAAGGGCCGTGCGCACCTGCGGTGGCGTGAGACCGGGAAAAGATACACATAACAGCGCTTCAGACTCGGTGAGGCCGAAGATTTTAGAGTCCAGGCCCTCTTCGCGACCGACCAAGCTGTGCAAAAAGACAGTCTTCCACGTGTACTCGTAGAGGGGATGACCCTCCGGGTGCGGGTTGCGCCGGTCGGCGAGTTCCGCGTTGCTGTGGCCGCCCTCGAGCGTGCCGGTGTCGACGCTACCCACATCGGCGTTGAGGACGAATAGCAGGTCTGAGCTGCCCGTGCGGCCGAGGATCTCATTGACCACTCGATCAGAGCGCAGGTCGAGATGGCACGCGTGGACCATCGGCACGTTCTGCTGGTTGAGCCACAGGCTGCGAACAGCGAGGGAGAGCACCCGAAGGACGCCGCGCGTACCCTGGAAGTTCTCAGCATTGGCAAGCTTCTTATTAAGAAAGTCCACAAGCGTTGGATGAAACGGATAGGTCGCGACCATCCGGTCCTTGAAGTCCTCGCTGGAGGCTTCCTCCGGCAGCAAGGTCGCGTTCCGGCGGTACATCTGCATGTATTCCTCGGCGGTCGCCCTAGCAGCGTCGCGGTCTACGGAGACAAACAGCCGCTTTGCGAGCACGGACGAAATCTCGGCGGCCTGCACTGGCGTGATCTGGACGGCGTCACGAGCCACTACGCTGGTCACACCCTTCACGGCTTTTTCACCGATCCCCAGAGCGTCGTCTTCGCTCACCTCTTCGCCGCGCACCTGGCTGATAAGCTTCGCCAAATATTCCGTCTGTTTTGCGAATGCGTCTGTTGCACTGGCAAGCGTGAGCACGACCGCAATCCCGGGGTGGTTGCGGGCATAACCGTGAAGCGCCATTAGAAAGGCGGCGAGTTGGCTGGCGCCATCGGGCCGGGCCGCTTCAAGTCGCGCCGCGTATTGGGCCAGCTCGTCCAGCATTATGATGACCTTTCGGTTAGCGAATACTCTGTCGAAATACGTCTTGCCGGGGGCAGCATGGGAGTTTGCGTCGTCCTCAACCTCCCGGTAGAGCTTCTCTCCACCGATCTGATATGCGATCTCGCCCCAGAGGGTGTAGGGCACCAAAGCATTACCTTTGGGCCTGTGGACCGGAACCTCATCGCCCGCCACGCCAACGACAGCGACTGAGCCGGGCTCAGGGAGAAGCTCTGGGTCGAGAATATCCTGGATGATACCACGCAACTTTTTACCCTTGTGGGCGATGTGTGTACAGGCAATCAGCGTATGGGTCTTGCCGCCTCCAAAAGCTGTCTCTAGCCGGTGGATAGCCGGAACGGTCATGTCACCCGCAATCCGACCGAAGACTTCCGCCAGGGTCAAGCGCAGACCCTGAGTCGGGTAAGTAGCCTCCCGGAAAAAGAGTTCCGCGTTGGTGTAAATGCTATCGATGACGCCCCGACCGCTACGATAATACTCGATGATCGGACTGAGCGACGCCGTGAAAACCTCAGGGTTGAACGTACCAGCCAGGATCTCGGGTCGCGGCTTGCATGTATCCAGTACCGATTTCACGGTTCATCCTCCTGTTCTTAGCTTCCAGCCCCCGGCATGGGATTCCGCCCATCCCCGGTCTGGGCTTTGCTGGGTTGAGCCAGTATTGTTAGCCGATGTAAATTGTATCTGCGGCCCAAGGAATCCATCCCCGATTCTAAGATTTAACATAAGAATCATCCCTGCCTTCGATTAGAATAGACACGTTAAATCTTGGTAGCATCCCGAAATTCATTCTTCTTGCTCGCGACTACAATTATTGCTTTCTCCAAAACAACCTTTCCATCTGGTTCAACTTTGAGCAAAACCCGGTCACCTTCTTTAATTTCAAGGGCTTCCCGTATTTCTTTCGGCAACGTCATCTGACCTTTTGGCCCTATCTTTGGCGTATATATTTTGGTCAAGAAAACCACCTGCCAGGAAAATTGGATTATGGGTATTATGGTCAATTCGACAAAACTTAGCCAAAGTCCTGCCCAAAACGAAAAAAAATAAGGAAAATCGCGCCTTTCGAGTCTTTATACTCTTTTGAGCTTCGTTATCTCTTGGATGGGTAAATCGGCAATGATAATCACAAGCATTCACTCTATGGACATCACAAAAAGGCGGGATCTGAATCCCGCCCGTAAAACATGACCTTTTACTTCTTCGATCTATAATTCAGAGTAGCTATTACTAGAGCTCCTACTCTCATAAACTTGCATTATTCGGCTCCCTCTTCTCTGAAACCAACGCTTAAAAGATGGTATTGGGGCGTCTTATGAGGTCAGGCCTGCTCGTGTCTAGCTAAGCTGGAGTATACCAGCCCAGCACTCAGTAGAGCTTGTGTTCGTGGGCTTATCTGAGTGCCGAGTCAGGGTAAGGGTCAAGCCGTCCTGCAACTAGCGGCCGGTGTGAGGAGAGATCCCGGCGCCGAAGCGCCGTGAGAAAGTACCTTTTATGGTGCGAGCGACCTAACAGTCCGTAATATAAAATGCATCCTGCCGCGTCGTAAGACCCCCTGGGAAACCAGGGACCAGGATGAGCCGGGCCCCGGCAGACTGGGCGCAGGCCGTGGAAGGTGTGAAGAACTTGGATGACAGCACCGAAGAACCTCCCGGCGTACGGGGAACGGAATGTTGGGAAGGCACACTTCAGAACTGGAGAGGCCCTCCTTCGCACCGGCTCTTAGAAAACCGGTAAAACCAACACCTATAAGCCGGAGGAGGACATAGTACCGTTACGAGATGCGGGCAAGATAACCCGCGTCCAAAGAAGGTCCTCTGCTTTGTTCGTGTGCCCAAAGGAGGTAAGAGTTGGTGAATGCCGGAGAGGCTAACAGCACCCTGGATAAGACTCGACAACTTCAGCGGGCACTACACCGTGCGGCCAAGGATAAGCCCACAAGACGGTTTCACACGCTGTATGACAAGATTTATCGTGAGGACATCTTAATCGTCTTGCGGCGGTTTCTTGTGGTAGGGCATAATCCGAAAGCCCTCGGTTAATAGAACATCGGAAAGCCGTATGAGGGAGAACCTCACGTACGATAATATAAATAGACCGAATTGCAGAATATCACCCGATTTTAAGTCCATGTTTCTTCAGATAAGCTTTAATAGAATCA
>SESX01000233.1 GCA_004367365.1 Candidatus Acetocimmeria pyornia | reverse complement strand
AGGGAGTAGAGATGTTGGGTTTGGAACTCGACTTTATCATCCAGGAAACCATCAAAGGAATGCAACAGGTTGCGGAGGAGATCGGGTTGAAAGGCAGTTAGGGGGCCCGCCCGCCCCCCTTCTCTCCCTCCGCCCAGTAAGGAATGATGCTCTTCTTCACTCTTCTAATCCCCCCTCGAGGGTTGGCGACGTCCCCTAGATAGCGCGGGATCACATGGTAGTGAAGATGGAAAATTGTTTGCCCAGCCGCCTCTCCCACGTTGACCCCAACATTGTAACCATCCGGGCCGTACCTTTCGTCAAGCAACCTCTTTACGTCAAATATGAGTCTGTTTATGGCCGCTAATTCATCCAGGTCTGCCTCGAACAGGGTTTCAACGTGACGCTTGGTAATAATTAAGGTGTGACCTTCGTTCACAGGGTACTTATCATAAAAAGCCACCGCCAGTTCGTTTTCAGCCATGATTTCCCTTTCGGAGATGTTGCAAAAGATGCAGCCCTTCATTAACCTTCCTCCCAGGGTCATTTTAGAGGACCGGATTGCCCAACAGGCGCAAAACTGCCTTAAGAACGGTCCGGGGCTTTGACTCGAGGATGGTAACGGGGATTTTCTCTTCTTGTTCCCCATTAGTTATTGTTAGTTCCTCGTTCTCTACCCGGAGAGACACTTGGTCAAACTCGACCTCCTGAACCTTACTCTGGTTTGTCAGCTGCCGATTACTGGCCTTCCACCTGATAGACTTGCCTAACCTCCGTAGCTCTTTCCACAGTCTGGTCTCCCTTTCTGAAGTTAAACTAAGCTCCGGAAGCTCTTCAGCCTGCATCAACAAGTAAAGGGTCGTGTAAATATGGGTCCTGACCCCGTACCCAGCTGGCTTTATGGGCTCACGGCGTTTCTGCCATTCCCGGATCCTGAACCTAACGTAGAGTTTTTCGCTTTCACTTGGTATCTCCCGGATGTCTTTTCTTTTTAGGACTTCCGTGTCACAAATAGGACCGTAATAACGAATCCCGGAATCGTCTCCAAAGGTGTTTCCCGGTTGATAAAGGGCGACGTAGTCGACGTTGAAAAAACCTTTCCTTACCAGGTCATAGGGTATGTGGTAGAAACCCTTATCGAGGTTAACCTTCAACTGCTCCTTGTTCCTTACTACCCCAACCAAGACTTTCACCCATTCACCAGATTCATCCCGGTGCAAGTTTAGTCTATCAACGGTAGGGTGGACAGGTTTGCCCTTAATGGTGAGGGTGAGCTCTTTAGTTTTGATAACAAGCAATTGATAATCCTTATACCCAGAAAGAGGTAAAGCCATCCTCTTCGTACCTCCCCAACATGTAGGCAACCTTCCGGGCACTTCTAGGCCACTTGGCCTGGGTATTTTCCAGGATCTTTTCTGCCTCCTCGGAAGCCCCTTCGTGTTCACTTTCCAAGGAGGTGTTCGTACAGAGTTCAAATAACCTTACCAGAACTTCGTATATCTTATGGGAACTCCCCTGAATACGCGGGAGTATCTTCTGGAGGAGCTGCCAATCAAAGGCCACGTCCTGGTCCATCAGCCCATACTTTTCGTTGTAAACCATGTAGAAACTTATCTCGTCCCTTACTCGATACCCTACGTGCAGGTTGGCCGCCCGAAGGATATCGTTAATCTGCATGAGATTCGAAACCACGTCATCCACTACCCCTTTGTGCTGCGGCAGGCAGTCTCTGAGAACACAAAACTCGCTCTGGAGGATCCCGTTGTTAATTTCCGGGAATCCTGGGTTGTCTTCACTGGACTCACCTGGCCCAGTGGGCAGGCCGTAAGCCTTCAAGTAAACGTCGGTAAATTCGATGGTGTTAGCCCTGTCTAGCACTTTCTTGCTAAAGGGATGGGTGGTTTCGTCCATATTCACCGTGCCAACAACGTATAAATTCCCGGGAATATAGAGGCCGGAAAACTCCCTCCTGTCTTCTTCAAAGGCAAAATCGGTTTCCCGAAAAACCGGGCTGCTTTGTAGTTCCTTGTGATAGAATCTTCTGGTTTCCAACAAGCTCAGAAAGTCACTCAAGTAATACTCAACCCGGGCCAAGTTCATCTCGTCTAAACAAATGAAGTACGGCTTATCCTTTTCCCTAATGGCCCTTTGAATCACCTTCGTCAGGGGTCCCGGCCGGAACTTACCCTCCAGGTCTTTGTAACCCAACAGGTCTGAGCTATCGTTCCAATCCGGTCGAACTGGAATAAGCTCAAATCTGCCGTTACTTATGGTTGCCCCTAAAGCCTCTGCGAAAAGCTCAATCAGCTTGGTCTTCCCCGTACCCGAAATGCCTGCCAGGATGACAAAGGGCTTGGCTTTCAAACTGAGGAAGAAGTTATGTAGCAAATCTTTTTTAAAAATAAAGCCTTTCTCCCTTATGTAATTAAACACCCGATTGACGATGTTGGAAACATCATTGGAAGGAGGCAGTTCGTGATCAGGTAAGAAGATGATTTCAAAACCCCTCTTGCGCAGGTATGAATTCGATTGCTCTCCCCCGCTGAACCTGCTAACATGAAGTCCTGTAGCCAGGCTGATAATCTGCTTCGGTGGGTAAAGTCGATCCTTGTAAAAAATAGCGTACTTCTGGTTCTTTCTTTTTTCCCAACCGCGCCAATGAGCCGAATCCCTATGTTCATGGTCGAAGGTCTGGAGCGCCTTGATGATTTCTCCCCGCTCAACGTCAGGAATCCCCATTTTCCCATCTTCTTCACGTTTCAAAATAACGTAGATGTCTCCACTACCATCCTCGCCCACCTGCCCATAAGAAAACTTCCCTGCATAATGAAAGAGCTCCCCCTTTTTGTTTCTAGTGAAGACAAGAATGGGATAGCCCTGTTGGCGCGACTCAATGACCGCTTTATTGCTGGGGAGGTCGAGGTTATAGCTTCTGTGTCCGGTACCTCCATCTGTTCGACCTTCCAGGTAGTACTTGAGCCTGGATTTCTCATCATTAAGCCACTCATTGGCGTAATGATCGCCACCGATGGTGCAGAGAACAATGACGCCTTTGAATTCCTCCCTTTCTATGGGATGGATTCCTTTTACCTGGTTCTGTCCCGAAAGTAACGCAACGTCGGTAGCCGTAACAGCTACCCCTAAAGGGAGGTCATTTAGTTCTTGTAGGGTAAGCTGGTGGGGACAAAATCTCTTGTAGTATTGATAAAGTCGTTCATAGGCGAGGTTTCTCA
>SESX01000232.1 GCA_004367365.1 Candidatus Acetocimmeria pyornia | reverse complement strand
AGTTCGCCTGTCTTACCGGTCGTCGAAAGCTCCGGCCCCGGCCTCATACTCCCCCCAGGTACCAAGATGGTTGGTAAATCCATTCTCCCGGCTGCCTTGAGGTGGGCAGGTATGGATTTATCACACGAAGAAACCAGGACCATGCCATCCCAGGGGATCACCGATGCATGAAGTTCAACCATGTCGGTGATTACTTCCCGGGATGCCAAGATGTAGTTCATCCCGTCGTGACCCATGGCCCACCCGTCGCAAATGTCGGTAACGTGGAAACTGGCCGGCCGGGCACCTTCCTGGTAGACACCTATGGCCACTTCCGCGCTGAGTTCGTTAAGGTGAAAACTCCCCGGGTGGCTATCCCCCCAGACGTCTTCAACGAGGATTTGGAGGGCATCGAGGTCTTTCTCATCCCAGTCAGTACCCATCCGAAGACAGTCCACCTGGTGCCAGTTTGCTCTGACTCTGCGACACCGCTGTTGCATCATTGGTTCCTCCCCCAAGAAATCTTCTCCAGGTATCCCCGCCACCTGAGGTTTTCTCTTACAGGGGCGAGATACCTACTTCCCTCGCCGCCGATGCCTGTGACCAACGCCGGGACCTGGACAAGGACGTCCTCTCTCATGGCATGGTGGCCCGGCAAACTGGAAATTACCGCCTTGGATCCTGATTGCCGTACCCTCTACAACAGCTCCTGCCAACTTCTTCCTGGCTCCGGTGAGTATTCTTTGGAAGGTACTCTGGGCAATCCCCATTCTCTCGGCACAGGAAACCTGGTCCAAACCTTCCACATCCTTCAGGCGGAGGGCCTCTAGTTCATCCACCGTCAGGCAGACCTCCTGTAAATCCTTGAGCGGGACCCCGGCTGGCTTAAAATAGGTGACATCGGGCAAGAATTCAACTCTCCTTCTCTTCGGGGGTCTCGGCACAGACATCACTCCACTAATTTTTTTGGTCCCCTATCTTTCCTAGTCCCCGCCCTTTCGGACCCGCAGCCTAACCGGTCATGTTCCAGAGCAAGCCGTCATAATGGTATTCCCTCACAATTTTCCCCTTCCCTGCCCGGCCTTTTCACCATACCGTCCAGCCCGCATCCACAAACAAGATCTGCCCGGTTATGTTTCTGGCTGCATCAGAAGCCAGGAAGGAGACGGCGGCAGCAACATCTTCAACCGTCGCCAGTTTCCCCATGGCGGCTTTGGAAATAATGTCTCGGTACCTTTCCGGATCATCCAACCATTGAGCCGTCAGTTCAGTTTTGATATAGCCGGGAGCCACCGCGTTGACATTGATGCCGTCTTGGGCCCACTCGACCGCAAAGGCACGGGTGATCTGGGCAACCCCTCCCTTGCTGGCACAATAAACGGAAAGGTGAGGCAGGCTGCTGACACTCATGATGGAAGCAATATTGACAATGGAGCCCCGGCCCCGTGTTTTCATCACCTTGCCAACGAGCTGGCCGCAGAAATAGGTTCCTTTGAGGTTCACATCTATAACCACATCCCAGTCTTCTTCAGTTACCTCCTCGAGGGGTTTTCTCCGGTTGACGCCGTGGCTGGTGACCAGGATATCGATCTTACCCATAAAACGCAAGGTCTCGTTCACCATGTTCTGGATGGAATCAAGCCGGGTTACGTCCACTTCAACCGCCCGGGCCATGGACCCATCGCGGGATAATTCCTTGGCCACTCGCCGGGCCTTGTCCCCGTCGATATCGGCCACCATGACCCTGACGCCTTCCCCGATAAACCGGGCGGCAATGGCCTGGCCAATTCCCCCGGCACCACCTGTTACGACCGCCACTTTTTTGTCCGCCATTCAATCCTCCCCCTGTCTCTATGTTTTCCGCTGAGAGTTCCTTGTATCATGGTCCAGGAAACCGCGCACCTTGAGAACGTCTAAGACTTGAAAACCTGTCTCGTTCCTATTTCACCACTTCACAGAGGGTTCCTGCCTCTCCCCGGCCCGGCAGAAGCAGGAACCCCGGCCTCAACCCAAGAAACTACCTTCTAAAGGAGTGGTTCACTTGACAACCCCAGCCGTCCCGCTCAAGGATGTCAGCGGTCTGCCCGTAGCGCTCTCGCCAGAAGGAAAGCTCGAATTTCTGGAAGGGCTTCCCAAAGTGGCTCCGGCTGTCCGAAGGTTAGATGACATGCGGGATGTCCTCTATCAACCAACCGCATTGGAGCCAGACGAAATGTATTTCATGTACCGGGGGATTACCCGGTCCCAGGACGCCCCAAAAACAAGCAGCTACGGGCTCCGTTACGACATCACGGTACTCGTGCCCGCCCGTGTGGGGAGTGAGTTTACGAAAACAGCCGGACATTTCCACCCTAAACCTCAAGGGTCCACACTCACCTACCCTGAGGTTTATGAAGTTCTCTACGGGGAAGCCCATTATCTCCTTCAACGGCACGCCGTGCCGGCTGGCAGGGCTTGTTCTGAAGGCATCAATCCAGGCCGCCCTGAAGAAGTCATCGTGGTTAAAGCCAGGGTCGGGGAAAAGGTGCTCATCCCTCCAAATTACGGCCATGTTACGATCAACGCCGGCAGCCGGCCCCTGGCCATGGCTAACTGGGTGGCCGATGGTTTCACTTCCATCTACGAACCTTTCAAGAAAATGGGCGGGGCCGCATATTATCTCCTGGATGATGGCCGCGGCGAAACCAAGTGGCACCAGAACAAGCGTTACCTGAACCCTCCACCCATCAGGTTCGCCCACCCCGCAGACCTTTCGGCTTTCGGGTTGCTCCCAAATCTTCCCCTGTACCAGTGCTTCTTTGAAAACCCTACCGCCTTTGGTTGGCTCAAGGAACCGGCAGCCTTCAAATGGACGGGGGTTTTCATGGACGCCTGAGCTCCAACACCAGGAGAGCCGCACCAGTCACACCCGCTTCTGTTCCCAGCTCAGCCGGCCTTACCTGAAGGGTGGCATGGACCGGCAGGACATTTTCCCGGATTACCTGCCGAAGTGATGCCAGCAGAGTCTCCCCGGCCCTGCTCACACCTCCACCCACCACGACAGCTTCCAAGTCCAGCAGGTTCACCAGGTTTGCCAGGGAGGTGCCCAAGTGAAGGGCTGCCTCGGCCACGATTTCTCGTGATACCATGTCCCCTTGCCTTGCGGCTTCAAACACGGTCTTGGCGGTAATCGAGTCGCGGCGGTTTCCGGCCAAGGCCAGGAGGAGGGAGCCCTCGGGGGCTTTCTTGCGGGCCCGCTCTGCGATGGCTTTGCCCCCGGCCACCATC
>SESX01000231.1 GCA_004367365.1 Candidatus Acetocimmeria pyornia | reverse complement strand
TAATCTCCCGCGCATGAATCGGGTAAGTAGCGGGGGGATTTTTGCCCCAAACCAAAATACATTTTGAGTTGGGGTAATCGGGTACCTCCATCAGTTCAGAACCAAAGGTAACCCTGCTGGTAATTAACCGCGGCCAAAGACACTGTGCCCACCCGGGAGCTCCCGCGTTGACCGCTCCTAACGAATTGGCCAGTCTCGAAAAAACCCGACTCCAACCCCTCCTGGTGCCCTCAAGAAAGGCAATGGATTCAGGGCCGTAACGATCCTTTAGATCTATAAGCTTTGAAGCGATTAGGTCCAATGCTTCGTCCCAGCTTACCCTATCCCAATTTCCTGAAGCCCGGCTGCCCCTCTTTACCATGGGATAAGGAATACGGCGTGGGCTTGTGAGCAACTTCTTGGCAGCGAGGCCTTTGGAACACAAGACTCCCCCTGTGACCGGAGAGTCAGGATCACCTTCTACCTTCACAACCTGTCCGGTATCATCAACGTATACCAGCACTTCGCAGCAACAGTTGCAAGAAAAGCAGCAGGACCTGACAACTCTTAAATCCCTCGGCCAGATTTCCTTCAAAGGTTGAGGCTGGCCGAGGAATTCCTTAGGTTTATCCCGAAAGAACATCTCCCTTTCAGACGGGTCAACCGGCCGTGGGTTGTCTCCTATAAGCCTCCACGAAAACACTTCTTGGCGGCAGGCAGGGCATAGGCTACCATCCGGTCCGGAAATAAAGTGCTCACGTCCACACCTGGAACACCGCTTTTCCCCTCGGGCAGGACTCAAACCGGAACCCCCTTTTTCCGCGTTCTAGAGAGCTGTGACAAGGCCAGAGGCACAAGCACAGCAAGTCCAAGCATATCGGTGACGAGTTCAGCATTGATCATTGACACCCCAGCGATAAAGCCCATCACCCGCTCAACTCTCGACAACCTGGTTAAAGCAAACCCCTGGAGTGAGGCAGCAACAGCGATCACGCCAATAATACTCGTGCATATGACTTGGACCACTTTCAAAGGAGGAGCCATCAATAGAAGGCCCGGGCCGTAAATCCACATGTAGGGGACCAGAAAACCTACGATGCCAAATTTGAAGGCAGTCCAACCCACAGTATTGGGATTTGCTCCTGCAAGGGCTGCCCCCCCGTAGGCTGATAACGCCACAGGTGGCGTTATGGTAGAAATACAACCAAAGTAAAAAACGAACATGTGGGCAGCAAGAACGGGAATCCCCAGTTGTACCAGGGCTGGAGCACCTAAAGTAGCCAGAACAACGTAAGCCGCAGTTGTCGGTAACCCAAAACCAAGGACAAGGGATGCCAACATGGTAAGCACCAGTGCAGGCAAAATGTTGGTTCCCGAAAATGATACAATAAGCGAAGAAAATTTAAGACCAAGCCCCGTCAACGCTATGACTCCCACTATTAACCCAGAACAAGCGCATGCGACAGCTATATTTATCGTGTTATTGATACCCTTGTTAAGAGCGTCCAGGAAATTTGGGACAATCTTGAAACGATCCCGGTCAAACACGAAAGTCAACAGCAGTACAGAGACAGCTGCCCACACAACAGACTTCATGGGAGAAAAACCGGCCAAAAGGAATCCGATCAAGACAAAAAGAGGGATCAAGAGATACCCTCTCTTGATGAGGGTCGCTTTAAGGCCGGGCGACACCGATGAATCCGCCGTTATGTCTTCCTTTCCAGCTTCGAAATCAACCATCAAATATACGGCGAAGAAGTACAATAGAGCAGGAATAAGGGCCGCTTTCATTATCTCCAGGTACTTGATCCCCGTCATTTCAGCCATCAAGAAGGCTGCTGCACCCATGACTGGGGGCATTATTTGTCCGCCTGTCGAAGCGGCAGCCTCAATCGCCCCTGCCACATGTGGTTTGTAACCAGCTCGTTTCATCAAAGGAATTGTGAAAGCGCCAGTCGTAACAACGTTAGCAACAGCTGAGCCTGACATGGTTCCCATCAAACCACTGCTGACTATGGCAGCCTTGGCGGGTCCGCCCCGGAGCTTTCCCGTAATAGCAAAAGCCAAGTTAACGAAAAACTCCCCTCCACCGAATTTTTCCAATATAGCACCGAATATCACGAAGAGGGCAACGTAACTAGCTGATACACTCATGGGGATACCAAAAATCCCTTCAGTTGACGTGTACATGAACGAAATTATTCGTTCAAGGGAATACGGCCGATGCCCGAAATAACCGGGAAGCCAAGCCCCAAAATACCCGTAAAGGAGAAACAAGCCACCTATCGTTGCCAATACTGGCCCCACAACACGCCTGGTAGCTTCGAGCACCACAACTACTGCTACCACACCCATAAGAATGTCTGTACTGTTGGTTATTCCAGCGTTTTGAGCTATCCTGTTCCAGTTGAAAAGGATATAGAGCCCGGACACAGCTGCAGTGAGTGCCCAGGCATAGTCGAAGACAGTTGTTTGCCCTTTGGAACGACCAGAAGCTGGGTAATAAAGAAAGACAAGAAATGACAGTACTGTCCAGTGAATAGCACGTTGGGCCATAGCAGAAACTGCGCCAAAACCGCCGGTATAAATGTGGAACAGCCCAAGTCCAACTGCAAGCAAGAACGCCAACATGCCCACAGGGCCAGTTAGAGTTCTTGTCCTCTTGCTTTCTTCTGTGGGCTTCTTACTCAAGGTCCTTACCCCTCCATTGTTTCAGACGACGTTTCAGGGCCTGCAGCAATCCCTAACAATTTGGCCGGATTCTCCTTGATCATAACCTCAAGCTCGTCGGGAGTTATGCCGCAATCCATCATTAGTTCACCATAAACCCGTAATCCCTCAACCGGTGACGGGCTCTCCACCTGTCCGTAATCCGTGATCATTATACACCGCTTTACCCCAACAAGTTTAACAATGTCAGCAATTTCCTGTGGATGCTGACGCCCGTGAAGGGGGGAGCAAACCCCGAACGAGAGCTCGAGGTAGGCTCCCCCACCGGCAAGCTGCTGCAATATCTCAGGCGTGAAGTCTTCAAGCCAGGCATTTGGGTGGCAAATGGTGAGCTTCCTAAACCCTATTTTGTCAGCGGCTTCGGCCAGGGCTAAGCATTCTTCCGGGGAAATGTGTCCTGTGCTGAGAACTATGTCGTGATCAGCAGCGATATGCAGTATATCCATAGCCTCCTTGGTCAGCTTGGCATTGGCATCAAGAAGGGAAATGCCTTCAACTGTATAGCCCATTGATTTCTTTTCCACGTACTTCTTGATCCAGTGTCCTTCTCGAGCCT
>SESX01000230.1 GCA_004367365.1 Candidatus Acetocimmeria pyornia | reverse complement strand
GCAAAACCAGTCTCGACCGGGGCTCGGGTGTCTCTGAAGATCATTGACCTGGGCCGGGGCGGCGAAGGGGTGGGCCGGTATGAAGACCTGGTGGTTTTTGTGCCCGGAGCCATCCCGGGTGACACGGTGGCAGTGGAAATCACCGCGGTCAAGAAAAAGTTTGCCCGTGGTAAGATACTGGCTGTTGAAGAACCTTCTCCTTCCCGCGTTCCGGCCCGGTGTGAGGTAGCTGGCTGGTGCGGTGGCTGTGACCTTCAACATATGCGTTACAGCGACCAGCTCAAGTACAAGGAAAAAGCGGTCAGGGATGCCCTGGTCCGGATCGGTGGATTCAGGGACCGCGTCGGGTCCCTGGTCCGACCGATTATTGGTGCCGAAAACCCCTGGTTTTACCGGAATAAGGCCCAGTTTCCCTTCGGGGTCGATGAGGGGAGAGTGGTTACCGGGTATTACGCCCGGGGTACCCATGAGGTTGTTCCTGCTGTGAACTGCAGCATCCAGCATCCTCTGGCCAACCGCATTGCAACCGAGGTGAGGCGGTTGGCTGAGGAGCACGGATTGACTGTTTACAAAGAAACCACAGATGAAGGTTTCCTGCGCCACTTGGTGATCCGGGTGGGGACAGGGAGTGGGGAGGCCTTAGCGGTTCTTGTTACCCGCCACCGTACTTTCCCAGAAGGTAGAGAACTGGCGAGACGCCTGATGGAAGCGGTACCCGAACTGGTTGGCGTGGTTCAAAATATTAACCCCCGGCAGACCAATGTGATTATGGGGAAGGAATCAAGGGTGCTGGCAGGGAGAGGGAGCCTGGTTGACCAGCTGGGCGGGCTCAGATTTCGTATTTCCCCGGGTTCTTTTTTTCAGGTCAACCCGGAACAGACGGAAGTCCTCTACAATAAAGTAGTAGAGTACGCTGGTCTCGACGGAACAGAGACCGTGGTGGATGCCTACTGCGGCATTGGAACCATTGCCCTGTTCTTGGCCCGGCGGGCGGCAAAGGTTTACGGGATCGAGGTCGTCAAAGAGGCGGTGGAGGATGCCCGGTACAACGCACGGTTGAACGGGATCGGGAATGTTGACTTTAGGGTGGGAGCGGTTGAAGAGATCCTGCAGAAGCTGGCCTCCCCGGAGCACCCGCCAGACCTGGTGGTCCTTGACCCTCCCAGGAAGGGGTGTGATGAAGAGACCCTAGAGGTCCTGGTCAGAATTGGTGTGCCGCGGGTGGTTTACGTTTCGTGCAACCCGGCCACCCTGGCCCGGGACCTGGGATGGTTAAATCGGAGGGGGTATACCCTGCTAGAGGTGCAGCCGGTAGACATGTTTCCCCATACCGGGCACGTGGAGTGCTGCTGCCTTTTAAAGGCGAATAATGAGGTCTTCCCAAGGCCAGAATAGTTTTCGGTAAAAAAACAAGGAGGGGGTCAGAGGAAGATGCGGCTGATTCCGTATGAACCACTCCGCTACTTTGATAACTGGAGGCGAGATCTGGACCGGTTTTTTACCGACTTGCCCGGGTTATTTCCCCAGGACCTTAGTACTCCGCGCATAGATGTTTACGAAACAGATAGAGAGGTAGTGGCTTCATGCGAGCTTCCAGGACTGGAAAGGGAAGACGATGTTCGTGTTGAGGTAGAGGACAACGTTCTCAGGATCAGCGGGAGTATAAGTAGAATTCGTGAAGTAAAAGAGGACCAAATGCACCGAAGAGAACGATTTACCGGGCGGTTCCAGCGCTCTGTGGCCCTCCCCACCCGCGTTTCAGCAGAGGGTTGTACGGCCAGTTATAAGAATGGGATTCTGGAAGTTCGGATGCCAAAAGCAGAGCCGGAGAATAAGAGGAGAGTTGATATCAATTTCCATTAAGCAAAATGGGCTTCGTTTTTGAAGGGCCCAGCGAGAAACATGAGATAAAGACGAAGTGTTTTTCCGTATCTTCGGTGGGAGAAGTATGCTTTTTGGCACGCTGATGTTCTTGCTGTTCTGTGCTTACTTTTCTCTCCCGGGCAAGGTAGATGCCCGGCTTTTTCGGTCCCAGCCAAGAAAGCCAACAGGGGCGGGTTACTCCCGCCCCTGTCCCTTCCAGGTGAGGGCTACGAACTCCTGGCTCTAACATCTACGTTGCCGCGGACAACAAAGTAGACGTTATAGGCCAGTACCACCAACCCCAGGATGGCATTGCTAAGAAGCAGGCTGCGGTCGTCCAGAACCGGGAAAAAATTTACGAAGGCCAGCCATGCCCCGATGAGGATATGAATGATATGGAAGGTCGTCATCATTACGGCATCCCTCCTTTCCCCCGCGGAAGTTATATTGGTTCTCCTTTTGGGGAAAACCCGCCTGCTGCCGCCCTCCGGCTGCAACAGTCTGTTGATGTCAACGAGCGGTTTTAAGGCCAGGAATCTTGGTTTGTTGAAAGGGTTTCCCAAAACTAAAGAATTACCACTTTTCGGGACGCTATTCAGGTTTTCCTGAAACAAGACATATTTTCTCAGGTTGGTGACGCTGTTAAGAATGGGGCCGGTCTTGAGAGGGGGTTCTTGGAGGTGGTGAGACGGGTTCAGGAAAGAATTGGGTACGGGCAGGGATACCGGAGGTGTCGGGGCTGGCCGGGCCCGGAGGAAGCGGGTTTGAACCCAGCCCCGGGCCCGGACGAAGGTCTAAAGGGTGGTTACCATTGGTGACGGAAAATCAGCTGTCCCCCCTTGATCACCACCACTGGCCGAAGGCTCAAGGGAGCGGTGCGGACTTCACCCAGAGAATCCACGACCTCCCAAGGGGTTTCTCGCACCTCCCACCCCACCAGGTCGGCAGCAGCTCCGGGCCGGATCTCCCACGGGTAGTCCGGCAAGTCCAGGAAGGCTGCCGGGCGGCTTGTTACCCGGCTCAAGGCGGCCGGAAGGTCCAAGCCCACGGCGAGGAAGCGGGCAACCACTGTGGCCAGGTCGCCGACCGGTGGACGCAAGGCAGTTCGGGCTATCCAGTCGGTGGAAATAAAATCAGGGATAAATCCCTGGGCGAGGGCGGCTTCCGCTACCCGGAAGGAGAGGTGGTTCATTCCCTGGGCAATATCGAAAAGAACCCCCTGTTCTCGTGCCTCCCATACCTCACTCCGCACCTTTCCATTGGGATCCAGGATCCCTTCACCTTTACCGTGGAAGGTATGGGTAATGATATCTCCGGTTTTCAGGACCTCAAAAACCGCTGCCAGGGGTAGGGCAGGGCGGGTAATGTGGACCACCAGGGGTAGTCCTGCCAGGTCAGCTGCCTTT
>SESX01000023.1 GCA_004367365.1 Candidatus Acetocimmeria pyornia | reverse complement strand
CTGGGCCGTTTCCAGGCGCTGCTTAAACTCCAGGTAAGGATGAATATTGGGATTGTAGAAGTAGCCAACCACTTCATGGCCGGCTTCTTGCAGGTACTGAACCGGATAAATGGCACAAGGAGCGCAACAGGTGTGAAAAAGGATTTTCAAGGATCCTTACCTCCACAACCAACCAAGCCAGGATCCAGGTATCATGACGGCAGGCAGTACCCCAAGCCAACCACCAGAACCCCCGTCCCCTTCTTACTACAGGTGGCGCGCGGTTGTGCTGCAGGCCCTATGGTTGCAGCAGGCTGGTCCTGCTCTCTGCCCTTACCAGAATGTCTCCTGGTCCAAGCCGGGATCAGGCTTTTTCCCCAGGTGTTTGAAAGCCAGGCGTGTGGCCACCCTTCCCCGGGGGGTGCGCTTGAGAAAACCAGCCTGGAGCAGGAAAGGCTCAAGGACATCTTCGATGGTCTCGGTTTCCTCACTGATGGCAGCGGCGATGGTATCCAAACCTACCGGACCCCCGTCGTACTTTTCAATAATGGTCAGTAACATCCGGCGGTCTGCCTCGTCCAAACCCTTCTCATCCACTTCCAACATCCGCAAACCATCCCTGGCAATCTCGCCCGTGATCACGCCGTCGGCCCGAACCTGGGCATAATCCCTGAGCCTCTTCAGCAGCCGGTTGGCCACCCGGGGTGTGCCCCGGGCCCGGCGGGCAATCTCCGCCGCGCCTTCAGGCATAATCTGGACGCCCAGGATCGAGGCTGCCCTCATTACGATCTCCTCAAGGTCACTTTCTGAATAAAAATCAAGCCGGCTGATGACTCCAAACCGGTCCCGGAGGGGTGACGTCAGCAGTCCAGCCCTGGTGGTCGCCCCGATGAGGGTAAAACGGGGGAGATTAAGGCGCAGGGAACGGGCACTCGGCCCCTTCCCGATGACGATATCGAGGGCATAATCCTCCATGGCCGGGTAGAGGATTTCCTCTACCGCCCGGTGCAGGCGGTGAACTTCATCGATAAAGAGCACATCCCCTTCTCCCAGGTTGGTCAAGATCGCCGCCAGGTCCCCCGGCCGTTCAATGGCCGGTCCTGACGTGGTGCGGATATTCTTCTCCAGTTCATTGGCAATGATGTACGCCAAGGTAGTCTTGCCAAGTCCAGGCGGGCCGTACAAGAGAACATGGTCCAGCGCCTCACCCCTCTGCCGGGCCGCCTGAACATAGATTCCTAGTCTTTCTTTTATTTTATTCTGACCGATAAAATCTTCAAGCCGGGTCGGCCTAAGATTCGTCTCCAGGGCTTCTTCCTCTTCCCCAACCCGACTTGAGACGATCCGTTCCAAAGCCTCACCACCCCCTTGACGGCCGCGCCGGTAAACCCTCCTCCCTCGATTACAAAACCTTCAGGGCTTGGCGTACCAGTTCTTGAACCCCAGCCTTGTCCCCAAGGCTTCTGCCCACCTTCTCCAGGGCCCGACTGGCCTCCGAACGGTCGTAACCGAGGGCAAGGAGGGCGTCAAAGGCCTCGCGGAAGGTATCTGTCTCCTGGACAAATCCCTCCGGTACCAAGGCCGGCAGCTTGTCCTTGAGTTCCAGTACCACCCGTTTGGCTGTTTTTCGACCGACCCCGGGCACCCTGGTCAGGGTTTCATAGTCTTCGGCGGCTACAGCCCGTTCTAGCTCTGCAGGCTTCAGGGAAGAGGTAAGGGAAAGGGCCACCTTCGGCCCGATTCCAGAAACACCCATCAACAGTTCGAAAACCCGCCGTTCATCAGCCGTGAGAAACCCGTAAAGGTCAAGGGCACCCTCTCGAACATAAAGGTGGGTGAAAAACATGATTTCGCAACCGGGAGCTGGAAGCCGGGATAGAGAGGATTCAGGAATGTAAACCTTGTAGCCCACCCCGCCCACATCCACGACCACGTGGTTGGTCTCTACCGTGGTCAATTCACCGCGCACGTGTGCCATCAAAACCGGCTTCCCCCACCTTTACTTTTACTTTGTAGCTCTTGCAGCCGGCGGCTGTGCAGGCAGCAGATAGCCACCGCCAGGGCATCGGCCACATCGTCGGGCTTGGGATTCTCATCCAGGGAAAGGAGCATCTTGACCATCGACCCCACCTGGTCTTTGTCGGACCGACCATAGCCGGCAACGGCCAGTTTCACTTCCGGCGGGGTGTACTCCAAAACCCTGACCCCGAAATTGGCAGCAGCCAGAAGCACCACCCCCCTGGCTTCTCCCACCGCAAGGGCAGTCTTGACATTCTTGTTGAAAAAGAGCTCTTCAACAGCCACCACGTCGGGACGGTACACCCTCAAGACCTTTTCCAGCTCCCGGTAGATCTTCTGCAGGCGCTGGCCGGGCGCCATCCTGGAGCTCGTCCGGATGGACCCGTATCCCACCGCCTCCAGGCCTGTTGCCAACTCCTTTACCAGCCCAAACCCGGTAATGGCCGTCCCCGGGTCAATCCCCAGTACCAGCATCCTTTACCCCTCACCCCCAAGGGCCGGAACCGGCCCTCTTCTATTCCCTAGTGGGTGCCGTGGGTACTGGGCCTTAATTCGACGCCCCGCCAGGCTTATCCTCCCCCGGCGGGACGTCCGTCCTTGAGGCAAGTGTCATGTCACCGTATCCCGGTGCTCTGGCGGGTCCCCTTTCCGTGCCGTTCGACGGGTTCAGGAAAAAACATGGCCTCCATGAACTCCTGGTTGAAGCGAGGGCTCTTGGACAACACCACGTGCTGCACCTTCCTGGCTATTTCTTCTGCACGGCGCCTCTCCTTTATCGAACAAAGGGCCATTTGGGCCCCGGCACCGGCCCCGTTCCCAACGGACCGAATCCTTTCCACCGGAAGGGCGGGTACCAACCCGATGGTCCGGGCACTTTCTTTATCAAAATAATTACCCATGGCCCCGGCCAGTAACACCTCGCTGATTTCCCCAATCTCAATCCCCAGTTCCTCCATCAGGACCCGGGTTCCAGCGTAAATGGCCCCCTTAGCAAGCTGAACCTGCCTGATGTCACCCTGGGTGAGGGTAACCCTGCCGCGGCCGTCGGGCCCTCCCTGGCTGAGAACGAATTCATTGCCCCTCTCCCCTTTGACTACATACCTGGCGGCACCCTCGGGGACATCGGCCGGATCCAGGATCCGACCCGAGGTATCGAGCACCCCTGCCCGCAGCATCACCGCCACGGCGTCAACAAGCCCTGAGCCACAGATTCCCCGTGGGAACCCACCACCAATAGTTGATACTTGAAGCCCGTGCTCCGAGTCCCACCGGACATGATCAATGGCACCTTGAGCCGCCCTCATTCCACAGCTGATCTGCCCCCCTTCAAAGGCAGGTCCGGCAGCTGTTGAACAGGCCAACATTTCCTCTGCCCACCCCAGGACAATCTCACCATTGGTCCCCAGGTCAACCACCAGCTTTACCTTCTGGGTGCGGTCAAGCCCTGTCGCCAGCAAAACCCCTACCGTATCAGCCCCCACGAAACCGGCGATATTGGGCAGGTAATAAACCACCGCACCTGGGTTAACCTGAAGACCCGCCTCCCGGGCTGGAGCGGAAAGAGGGTCCTTCCAGGCCATAACGTAGGGGGCCAGGGCCAGGTATTTCGGGCTGATCTTGAAAAAGAGGTGGTGCATACAGGTGTTCCCTACCACGGTTACTTCGTAAATATCCCGCCGGAGAACTTCGGCTTCTTGAACCAGGTCGTCAATGATCTCATTCATGACCCCCACCACTGCCTGGTGGAGATCCTCCAGGCCGTCTTTGTTTTCCATGGTATAGTTGATCCGGGAAATGACATCAGCCCCGAAACTGGCCTGCGGGTTCATTGCCGACGCGGTGGCGAGATGACGCCCCTGGCCCAGGTCCCAGAGGTACCCAACAACCGTCGTTGTCCCCACGTCAAAGGCCACCCCGTAAACTTGACAGGTTGTATCCCCTGGTTCAAGGTCCATCAACAAGTCCCCGCGCAAAACAGCGGTCACCCGGAAGCCGCCGGCCCGTAAGGTTTCGGGGATCTTCCGGACCACCTCCAGCGAAGGGTCCAGGTCCCTGCCCACGGCATCCCGGAGCCGGTGGAAATCTGACCTCTGGTCTTCAAGGGATGGCTCCGGGATCTCCAGGTAGTGCTTCCTCACCACGGGGTCGAAATCAACCCGGCCCACTTCACCCTCGGTTAAGATAACGTTCATCAGGTCCGGAGCCGTAACAACGGTCAAATCGCCCCTGACCTGGGCCTGACAGGCGAGCCGGATCCCCTCGGTCAGAAGCCCGGGTGCCAAAACCTTCTTCTCGACGCCTGAAGGTTCAGAAACGGCGCCCCTCACCACGACCCGGCACTTGCCGCAGGTCCCTTTTCCACCGCAAAAACTTTCTTCCAGCCTGACTCCTCCCGACCTGGCTGCCTCCTCGATGGTACAACCAATCTCAACCTCGACCTCTTGATGGTCGGGTTCAAATCTCACCTTTGCTTTCACAGGACTGTCACCCTTTCAATCCCAGAAGAACTCTTCCTGGATGGTTTCCCCAGGTTGGATGGTGAGAAAACCATGTGACCACTGCCCGTTGAGGAGTTGACAGAGCATTTTCAGAGAACCGACCATTTCCTCGTAGTTTAAGTCAAAAAACCTGGCAAACTCCCTGGCATGGCGGCGGTACTTCTCCCCAGGGTCACCATCCGTGTGAATGAGAACCACCCTGGAGTAGTTCTTGAGCTGTTCCTTCATCACCCACGCGGCCGTCTCTTCTCCATATTTTTCCTTGTAGGAATAGTACTCCTTGAGAGGGTCGGTAGCGGCGTCGATCCACCCCTTGGAGAGGTAGTAAGTTCCGGGCGCCTTCTTGAACTCCTCGCGATAGAGGTCACGTGACCCCATGAACAGGCTGATACAGTCATCCACCCTCGGAATCACGAGAACCGCATCCCGGGCCACCAGTCCCACGGTTCCGTTGGAACACTGGCCGTACCCGAGGAGAAGACAGTTATAGTTCGTGCTGCGGTCAATTTCTTTCTGCAACTCCTGCCGCAGTCTTTCCGCAACCCGGTGCAAACCCTGGTCCAGGTAGACGACATCGATGTCTTTCGGACCAACCGCCTCAATTTCGTGTTTCAAGGCCCCACAGGCAATAAGCTTGATTCTTGAGGCCATGTATACCAACCCCCCTTCGCGCTCCTCCCACTGGTCCCTCTTTTTTCCCCGTATGCCCGTGGGAAATAATCATCATTACCGTCCTTCTACGAAAATACCCCTATCCACCTCGCCAGGGTTGCTCCTCTACTCGCCTTCCTTAATTCCTCGGCCTTCCGGAGCTGCGGCATAACCAGTCTCGCTCCGGAGCACCCCTGGCATGCAACCTTTGAGGAATACCGGCTCCAATTTTTGCTATTCGTGCTACCGCAGCACCAGAGGTTCCATCAACGACCACCTAAACTAGCTCACTGCTTCGACACAGGCCCGGGTGAATCCTCCGGTACAGCCTGTGCAGTTCATTAGATCCGGCAGCCCCACACCCGCCTACGGGACCTTGCGGCACCCAACAGCCAGGCACGGCGGCAGTGGGCAAAAGACCAGGTCACTATTCCCCACAACCTCAGAAGAGAGCTGTTACAAGGGACACCTGTAGCTTGAGGCGGCCAGGGTACATGAACGAAGCCGCCCTGCCCCCACGCACCAGGTGGGAGCTCGGGCGGCTGCACCGGTTCGAAGCAGTGCCAGCAGTGCCCTAGGCACTCTCCGGGTTGGCCTCCTGGACCGCACCAGTCGTCCGTATTACTCCTCCCAGCCCTTCTGGAGAACGGCTCCAGTGGCAGCAGAGGTCACCAGTTGCCTGTACCTGGCCAGGTAGCCTGTAACACGCCGCAGTTTCGGGCGTTCCTGGGTTTTCTTGCGCTGTTCAAGTTCCTCTGGTGACAGCATCAGGCTGAGCTCGCGCTTGACAAGGTCAATCCGGATTAAATCCCCGTCCCGGATGAGCCCAATAGGTCCCCCCTCAGCTGCCTCCGGGGAAACATGCCCGATGGAAGCACCACGGGTCGCCCCAGAAAACCTCCCATCGGTAATCAGTGCACAATCACGGTCCAGGCCCATACCGGCCAGGGCTGCCGTTGGGGCCAACATTTCCCTCATTCCCGGCCCACCCCTGGGTCCTTCGTTAACAATGACCAAGACGTCACCCTTGTTAATTTTGGCATCCAGAATCGCCCTCATGGCGTCTTCTTCCGAAGTGAATACCCGGGCCGGGCCTTCATGGACAAACATGGTCTCATCCACTGCAGCCTTCTTGACCACGGCCCCTTGGGGCGCGATGTTACCCTTGAGCACGGCAATCCCGCCGTCAGGTCGGTACGGGTTGTCCACCGGACGAATGACATTCCGGTCCTTGACCTTGACTCCGCGGAGGTTTTCCCCGACCGAAAGACCGGTCACGGTTTTCTCCCCTGTCTGGAGCAGCCCGGCATCGGCCAGCTCCTTCATTACCGCCTGGATCCCCCCAGCGGCAAACAAGTCCTCGATATGGTGGTCCCCGGCCGGGCTCAATTTGCAGATCTGTGGTGTTCCTTCACTAATCTCGCCAATCCGGTCGAGGGTGAGTTCGATCCCCACCTCGTGGGCAATGGCCGGAAGGTGCAGGGCGGTATTCGTGGAACCGCCGATGGCCATATCCACCCGGAGGGCGTTTTCGAAAGCGGCTTCAGTCATGATGTCCCTGGGGAGAAGGTTGTTTTTCACATGTTCGACAATCTTCATCCCGGACCGCTTGGCCAAGCGGAACCGGGCTGAATACACATGGGGAATGGTGCCGTTACCTGGCAGGGCCATACCCAGGGCCTCGGCCATACAGTTCATGGTGTTGGCAGTAAACATCCCGGCACACGAGCCACAGGTCGGACAGGCGTTTTCCTCCCATTCTGCCAGCTGGGCGTCGTCAATTTCCCCCTTGCGGTACCGCCCGACGATCTCAAACATGTCACTCAGGTCTACCGGCTGGCCGTCAACCCTACCAGCCAGCATCGGCCCACCACTTACCACGATACTCGGAATGTTCAAGCGGCCGGCCACCATCAACATCCCCGGGGTAATCTTATCACAATTGGTAATCAGAACGATTCCGTCCATGGCATGACTCTCCACCATGGCTTCGATGGAGTCGGCAATCAGCTCACGGCTCGGCAAAGGGTAGCGCATGCCCTCGTGCCCCATAACGATACCGTCACAAAGACCAATGGTGGAAAACTTAACTGGTGTCCCGCCGCCAGCCAGAATCCCGGCCCGTACCGCTTCCGCAATCTTGTCCAGGAACATATGACCTGGATTGATTTCCGTCTCGGAACTTACCACCCCAATGAGGGGCCTCTTCATTTCTTCATCTGTGTGGGCCAGGGCCTTAAACAGGGATCGATGGGGAGCCCGTTCGATCCCCTTTCGCACCCGGTCACTGCGCATGATGATCCTCCCCCTTCAGGTTGAATTGAGCGTTGGTTATCGATTATGTAGGAAGGCTGAAGGTTAAAGCCAGACTCCTATTGTAGACAAGTTCTGCTCCCCGGGACAGAATCCTCTTTCCTTAACTACCAGGTTAGCTACTCAGGCCCTCCAGGTAACGGGCCACCTCCTCATCCCCTTCCAGGATGACCCCATTCTTGAGACGGTTCAACTCGTTCCGGGGAAGTGAATCGGCTCGAATGCCGGTGCGGAGGATAAGGGCAGAATCGGTTTTGGGTGGAGTCCCGCAAAAAACAGCTACTGCTCCCTGTTCGAGGGCAAGAAACCGTTTTGAACACCGCCCCTCCAGGGCAATCTCCATGGTAATGGATTCGGCGTGGAAACTAGTAACCTGGGCAGCAGGGTGCAGGTCTCTGAAATCCTCCAGGTCAAGACCGATCTCTTCCGGCCGTGGCCTCCGCTGCAAGGTTTCCACATGCCGGCATTCGGAGTAGACTTTTCTGGTAATAACCCTAGTATCAGGCCCAACCCGCACCAATCTCTTCTCCCTGCTGGCACTTTCCCCGGTATCCATCCCAGGCCAGTTCCAACCAGGCTCACCAAGATCAATCCCAGCGCCCAGTTCTGGAGGTTCCTCGGTCTGCTGAACGGTACCCTTCCCCAGGTCAGGATCCGGAAACCCGGTCGTTAGCCGGTACCCAAAGGCAAAACCCAAAAGAACCAGGCCGGTGCACAAAAGGAAAAGGTAACCCCTCCGAAAACCACCCATCAACTTCGACCTCCCATCCTAGACAAATGCTAATACCCCCTCGCCGGGGTCACCCCACCGCTCGCCTCTTCACCCCCCGGCCTGCCGGACCCAGCGTGTAACCAGCCCCACCCAGGAACGATCCCGGCGTGCAGCCCCCGGTGGTACCACCCGACTAGGGGGCCACAAGTTCCGGGAGGTAGTCCTCAGAAACCCCCTCTCATGTAGTGTAAAGGACTCGTAAACCAATGATCGGCAGGCAGGCTGACCCTCCGGAATACCAGCTCGAATTTTCGTCTTCCCTGGTCTACCGGTCTCGGGCAGTGCGGGCAACTTCCCTGGTTATCATTCCCAAATCGGCCAGGGTTTAACCCTATCTTGGCACTGCAGTCCTTTCCTTACCATACAATAGCTTCACCCCATCCCCCGGCGCCCTTTAACCCTCTCTTGGTACCATGGCCCGTAGTCTGTTGAAGGAGTTGCAGGCCAGGCAGGCATCAGCTATAATAGCAGGGGATGGTGGCAAAAGACACCAGGAGACCGCACGGGTACTCCATGCCGCCTTCTGCTGCGGCGGCATCAGGCGCAGGCTTCCTGGGCGGCGTCAGCGAACGAGTTCAAGCACGGCAGGCGGCGGAGGACCAGGTGCAGCCACCCTGCCTGAGCCCGGAGGGCGAGTTTGTGGCTGCGACCCAGAGCCGCCGAGGTTCATGACAACTATACTGTAAGCGTGACGCCGCGAAGGAAGGCCGGCGCCGGTGGACATTTTCGTAGTAGTGCTCCATGCCGTCTCAGAAGCGGCACCACGAGGGATGAAAATTGGAAGCGGTATTTCGTAAAGGTTGCACGCCCGGGATGCTCCGGAACAAGACCGGCAGCCCCGGAGGGGCGAGGCATATGAAAGGCGAGTGGAGGAGCACCCCGGGCGAGGTGGATGGTGGCATTTTCGTAGAAGAGAAGGGTCAACCACAAAAGGGGGTAAATCAATGCGTCTGGTTACATATTCCGTCTCGGGAGAACAACGGTTGGGAGCCCTGGTCGGGGGCTGGGTTGTGGACCTCGAGAAGGCCCACCTTAGATTCCTCGAGGAAGAAGCCCCGCAGAAGGAACAAGAACCCCTCCCCTCAAATATGCTTGCCTTTTTGCACATGGGCAGTAAGGGGATGAACCAGGCCCGGACAGTGCTGGACTACCTCAGGCCGCTCCTTGACAAGGGAGCAGTTTCTCCACCGTTAGCCTACCCTGAGGGGGAAGTGACCCTGGAGGTACCGGTTCCCAACCCGTCGAAGATTATCGCTATCGGTCGTAATTATGCTGATCACAGCCTTGAACAAGGGGAAGAACCACCCGAAAAACCGATTCTTTTCGCTATTTTCCCCAACAGCCTCATCGGCCCCGGGCAACCGGTTATCCACCACAAGCTTACCCAGCGCCTGGATTACGAGGCCGAACTGGCCTTTATCATCGGCCGGCGTGCTTCAAGGGTCAGCGCCGCCGAAGCCCTTGATTACGTGGCCGGTTACACGATCTTCAACGATATCACCGCCCGTGACCTCGTCCAGGCGGATCTCCAGTGGCTGAGAGGAAAGTCCCTGGATTCCTTTTCCCCCATGGGCCCGGCCCTGGTAACCCCCGATGAAATCGGGGATCCCCACAACCTGGAGATCAAACTCTATGTCAACGGAAACCTTAAGCAGGATTCCAATACCCGCCACCTGATTTTCAAGATTCCGCAGCTCATCGAGTTCATCACCCAAGGCATCACCCTTGAGCCTGGAGATATTGTGACCACCGGAACCCCGTCTGGAGTAGGGGCTTTCCGCAGCCCTCCGGTGTTCCTCGCCCCCGGGGACGAAATCCGGATCGAAATCGAAGGCCTGGGTGCATTGGTGAACACCGTAGTGAAGGACCCTTCTGCAACCTGACCATCCCTGCCGACCTCTGTCCCCTTTATTAGTCAAGGGGGGCTCTTCGGCGTCAGTATTGAAGAAGGGGCAGCTCCTAGGTTGGCTCGGCAACAGTCAAGGGGCGGGATCACCCGCCCCTTGAGAGTGTCACGAAGCTTTCCGCCTGGGTCGCTCCAGGGCAGACCGGCCAAGGCACCCGGCCCACTAACCAGGGTCACTTCATCAAAACAAGGACAGAACAGCCCGGGCTGTTCTCATGGAATGCCGGCACAGGATCATAACCACTAACCGGCAGCGTATTTCTCCATTTCCTCCTTTGGAATATCAAAATTGGAGTACACGTTCTGCACATCATCATGGTCCTCCAGGGCCTCTACAAGCCGGAGGGTTTGTTCTGCTTCCTTTCCGCGCACGGAAACGGTATTCTTGGGCACCATGGTGATCTCGGCCAGTTGAACCGGGTAGTTCTTTTCCTCTAGGGCCGTTCTCACTGCCTCCAGGTTTTCCGGGGAAGTAAAGATCTCGAAGGTGCCGTCCTCGCTTTGAAAATCCTCTGCCCCGGCTTCAAGGGCCTGCAGGAATAATTCTTCCTCGTCCACTTCCCGGTCAGAAGGATTGATGACGATTAAGCCCTTCTTATCAAACATCCAGGCTACACACCCAGACTCCCCGAGGCTCCCGCCATTTCTCGCGAAAAGATGGCGGATCTCGGCCGCCGTACGGTTCCGGTTATCAGTCAGGAGTTCAACCAGGAGAGCCACTCCTCCCGGTCCATAGCCCTCGTAAACCAGTTCTTCATAGTCGGCCCCTTCCACTGCACCGGTTCCACGCTGGATAGCACGTTTGATATTATCCATGGGAAGGTCAGCATCCTTGGCCTTTTGAATGGCCGCCTTGAGCCGGAAATTGCTTTCAGGATCTCCACCACCCTGCCGGGCAGCGACAATAATCTCGCGGCTGAGCTTGGAAAAAAGTTTGCCTTTCTTGGCATCTTCCCGGGCCTTCCGGTGTCTGATGTTTGCCCACTTAGAGTGTCCCGCCACTTGGTCTCCCCCCTTTAGGTTCACGGCCTTCAACCTTCAACCATTCCAGCTCCACCCGTCCTGAGTCTACCGCTCAAGTTGAGCCGACCCAAACTCCGGCCTCGGCGGCAGCTTCCGTTTGTGCTGGCTTTTCTTGATCAGGGAGAGAAGGCGTTCTTCAGATCCAACGGGAGCCTGCCCGGTCAGGAGGTAGGCATCAAGTTCCTCGTACGTCACCCCAAGTTCACCCTCGTCCGTCTGTGCTTCCCACAACCCGGCTGAAGGGGGTTTATCAATGATTTCCTGGGGAATCCCAAGGTACCCGGCCAGGAGCCGGACGTCTGACTTGACCAGGTTCCCCAGCGGAAGGATATCAACGCCTCCATCCCCGTACTTGGTGAAATAACCTACGCACAATTCGCTCATGTTGCCGGTCCCAACAACCAGGTAATTATGCCGGTTGGCGTAGTAGTAAAGGGTAATCATCCGCAGACGGGGCTTAACATTGGCTGCAGCGATATCCCTCTTGCCCAGGGGCTTTCCCGAGGGATGTAGGGATTTCATCAGGATGTCAAAGGGGCGGTCCAGGATCACGGTTTCGGTCCTGAGACCGATAGCCTGAGCTGTTTTCAGGGCGTCCCGGACATCGCGCGGGTCACTGTGGCAGGGCATAATCAATCCTAGTGCCTTACCTCGTAGTGCCCTTTGGCATAAAGCACCCACCACTGCCGAATCGACGCCACCGCTCAGTCCCAAGACAGCCCCTTGAACCGATGTTTCCCGGACCCGTTCCCTGATCCAGACCGACAGTTTTTCGGCCAGTTCCGGGACCTTCATCTCTCCGCCCCCTCACCTGTCAGGTCATCCCGGAATCGACGTCAAACACTTCTCGTCTTCTGTTAAGGCTTCATCCATGCTGCCAGAACGGTACCCATCCAGGTCCAGGGCAACATAAATAAACCCAAGGGCCTTAAGTTTAGCGGAGACCTTCTCGGCGTTCTCAAAAACCACGCCCATCTCCTGCCTGGGAACTTCGATCCGTGCTACCTGCCCGTGATACCGAACCCGTACCTGGCTGATCCCGAGACCTTTCAAAAACCGCTCCGCCCTGCCCACCTGTTGAAGTTTCTCAGGGGTGATCCTCTGCCCGTAGGGAAACCTTGAGGAAAGGCAGGCCAGGGAGGGCTTGTTCCAGGTAGGAAGACCCAGGCCTCGAGAAGCCTTCCGGATCTCTTCCTTGGTGAAACCAGACTCCCTGAGGGGACTACGCACCCCCAGCTCCCGGCCGGCCACGAGGCCCGGTCGGTGTTCCCCGGTATCATCCAGGTTGGCACCGTCTACCACGCTTTCCAGACCGTTTTCCTTAGCCACTTCCCAGAGCTTAGCAAACAGTTCCTTCTTGCAAAAATAGCACCGGTTAGGAGGGTTACTGGCAAATTCAAGGTTAGATAATTCCTCAGTATAAATAACCTGGTGACGCACGCCCAAGGCCCGGGCGAGTTCCTTGGCTTCTTCAACCTCTTCCACCGGGTAAGTTTCGGAAACAGCTGTTACGGCCAGTACCCGGTCACCAAGGACATCAACAGCCACCCTGACCAGGAAGGTGCTGTCCACCCCCCCGGAAAAGGCTACAACCACGCCCCCTAAATCCTTGATTATTCCCTTGAGCCGTTCCAGTTTGGCCTCGTAGCCGTTCAAAACTCAACCCCCCTACCAAATAAAGCGGATCAAACAGGCTCTCGCCCTCGCCCGTACTGTTCCCAGGCCTCGCTTCTTTCTTCCCCACCCCTCAGGACCTGCGGCATACCGGTCTCACTCCAAGGCAGTCCAGGCGTAGAACCGAAAATGATACCGCCCCTTTAAGTCTGATTTTCATGCTTTGCGGTCCCATCCCCCAGGGCGGCATGGACGGCTGCTCATTGAAACGCCTTTTCCATGCTAAAGTACCTTTCTCCCGTATCAGGAAGCACACACACCACGCGGCAACCGGGTCCCAGGTCCCTGGCCACCTTCACGGCTGCCCAGGCGCACGCCCCAGAAGATATTCCCACCAGAAGCCCCTCTTCGGTAGCCAAGCGGCAGGAAAACTCGTAAGCATCTTCATCGGTAACTCTAATGATATCATCGATTACCTGGCGGTTCAACACATTAGGGATGAAGTTGGCCCCAATACCCTGGATCCGGTGTGGACCAGCTTCTCCTCCAGAGAGCAAGGGAGAAGCCGCCGGTTCCACGGCGACAACCTTGACCCCCGGTATTTCCTTTTTCAAAACCTCGCCCACCCCGGTGATGGTCCCACCGGTGCCGACCCCTGCCACAAAGGCATCCAGGCGACCTTCCGTTTGTTCCAGGACTTCACGGGCGGTGGTCTCACGGTGGATCTTCGCATTGGCCGGGTTGTCAAACTGCTGGGGCATAAAGGCATCAGGGTTTTCCCGCAAAATTTCCTCGGCTTTTTTCACCGCCCCAGCCATGCCTTCGGGACCGGGGGTCAGAACAAGTTCAGCCCCAAAAGCCTTCAACAACCTTCGTCTCTCTAGGCTCATGGTCTCCGGCATCACCAGGACTACCCGATAACCCCGGACCGCCCCCACCATTGCCAGTCCAACCCCGGTATTGCCACTCGTTGGTTCCACGATCACTGCTCCCGGCTTGAGGAGCCCTCTTTCTTCGGCGTCCAGGATCATGCTTAAGGAAATCCGGTCTTTAACACTACCGCCTGGATTAAAGAACTCTACCTTGGCCAGTACTTCAGTCCCCTCAGGGTTGAGCCTATTTAGCCTGACCATGGGTGTCCCACCAATCAACTCCAGAACACTTGAAGCAAAGCCGTTCATCATTCAGTTTCCTCCTTATCGATGGTTCCCGTGGTACGTATGGGTGATGGAATAAAAAATAACTGGACATTCGTACCCTTTGCTTAAGATCACCCTTAAAGAAGACAAGCTTCTGAGGTGTCGAGAGCAAAACTGAAGTGCCCAATCCTTGCTTTGATTCCAAGTTGACTAGTAAGTTGATTAATTAGTTCAGGGAATACGAATGTCCTTCCTGTCTTAGCTCTTCGGCCGCAAAGTCCCCACCTGGTCTCAGGCGCCGTACCTTATCCAGTTTAGGGCCAACCGGTCATTTTCTACGCCGATTTATCGTCCTCCGCCCATGAAGTAGAGGATCTTGACTTCATCGCCCTCCCCCACTACAACCTCGGAAAACTCCTCCTTTTTGAGCACCCGGCCATTAAATTGAACGCTGACCACCTCTTCTTCCTCACCAAGGTCTTCCAATAAACTTTTTACCGTCATCCCAGGCGGCACTGTCTTGGTTTGGCCGTTTACTTTCACCTTAACCTCTGCCGACACCCTTCACGCCTCCTCTCGTTCTTGGTTTCTGTTCCCACGGGAAGATGTCACCCTTTCCGGACCAGGACCCGGTAGGCCCCACCAGTAACCTTTTTCACTCCCAGGATCTGGTGTCCGTCGTTCTTGAGGCTTCTGGGAACGTTCTGGATCGGTTCCCCGGCGTCAAGGAGCACTTCTAGAACCTGGCCTGACTTCATATCCTCCAGGCGGAGTTTGGTCTTGACGTAATTAATGGGGCAGAGTTCCCCCCGCAGGTCGATTTTATCGTCCGGAACCCGCCCCCCGGCCTCATGGTTCGAAATCATAGAACCGCCTCCTTGAACCTTTCCACACCCAGCCTGTCTACGGTACCAACCAACCGTTCACCCTTCCTTCCTTCTGCCAGGTAAAAATCCATGATCCGGCCGCAAACCGGTACCGCTTCTGCCAGGGGTAGGAGATCCGCGATCCGGTAACCAAATCTCGGGTGTTTACCGAACTTACCTCCAACAAAGACCGCCAGTCCGATCCGGCCCTCAACCCAGGCATCCAAGGGACAAACCTGGATACAGGTCCCGCAGTAGATACACTTCTCAGGATCACGGACCGGTAACCCATCCTGCATGGTCAGAGCCCCATCTTCACAAGCCTCAACACAAACCTCACACCCGGTACACAGGCCCGGTTTTAGTTCCGGCTCAACCTGGCCCATGTACCCTACGTCATTGAACTGTGGCTTGCTGCAGCTGTTTGGACAACCGGAAACCCCAATCTTGTACTTGTGGGGCAACTGCCGCGGCCCAAAGAAGGCCTGGTCTAGTTCTTCCCCAAGGGCAAAGGTGTCAAAGAGACCGTAGGGACATACCTTTCCTTTACAGGTGACAATGCTCCGCACCCGGGGTCCGCACCCGGCCAGCTCGATCCCGACCTCCTGCAGGGCCTGCCGGGCTGACTCCAGGTTCCGGTAGTGAACCCACGGAATTTCAATCCCCTGCCTCACCGTGAGAGAAATCCTTCCCCGCCCGTACTTGGTAGCCACTTCCGCCAGTTTGGGCAGGACCTCGGCAGGGAGGTTTCCCATGGGGACCTTCAGGCGCAGGGCGTACATATCCTTTTCCTTGAGTTTAATGAACCCCCCCATTTTGAGCCGCCGCACATCTTGCATCTCGTCCCCCGGTAGATATTCCCGTGCTTCCTGTGACTGATCCATCCCAATCACCCCCTTGCAAAATCCCAGCTCCCGTAACACAACGACAATCGTGGTACCGCCCTGGATTTTCATCCAGAGTGGTCCTGCCGCTCGTGGCAGCATGAACCACTAGTCCGAAAACATTACAAGACGAGGGCCACCAGCACAAAGGTTGCCACAGCCACCGCCGATTCAACCCCTAGTCCCACCAAGAAAGGCTTTAACCCGGCCTTCATCCGGGAAAGCTGGGCTTTGAACCCCACTCCTGCAAAGGCCAGCATAAAGACCCACTTGGAAAGGTGTTTAAAGGTAGACACCTCGCTATCTGAGAAAACCCCAAGGGTCGCCAGCAAAGAGAAGACCAGAAAACCAATAAGAAACTTCGGAAAACGTTCCCAAAGGAACGCCCCCTTGTTCGACACCTCGGCGGTCAATCCCTGCCTGGCATAGACGAGGGCGTAAATCAAGATCACAAATCCCATCAAGGCGTTCCGCGTGAGCTTGGTTATGGTCGCTATTTCACCCGCCTTTTGGGAGTAGGCAAAACCCGTTGCCACCGTTTCAGCTGTATTGTCGATGGAAAGACCAGCCCAGTAGCCGAAAAACTGGTCCGACAAACCCAGGAGGTCCCCGATCAGGGGGTAAAGAAACACCATCACGGCCCCGAAAATGAGGATGGTGGCAATAGCGTAGGTGGCGTCTTCCTCCTCGGCACGAATGGCACCGGTCGCCCCTATAATGGCGGAAACACCGCAAATCCCAACCCCGATTCCGATGAGGTCCCCCAGTTTTCTAGAAAGACCAAAAAGGTTGGCCAGGTACTTGGCTACTGCAATTGAAAGCAAGATCTCCAACACGACCAAAACCAATCCTTTGGCCCCAATCCCCAAAACATTCTGAAGGGCCAGGCGGGCTCCCAGGAAAACGATCCCCACCTTCAACCAGAACTCGTAGGTCTCAATCCCAGGTACAAGAACTGCAGGAACCCCGACGGTATTGCTGATGACCATGCCGATGGCAATCGCAAAGAGGATGTATTCGATGTGGATATACCCTGAAATGAGCTTGGCCGCATACCCGACCGCAAAAAGGGCGACGATCCCTGGAAGCAGGGATAAGCCCTGAAACAGCATCGATAACACCGTTCCGCTCGTGGAGACCGATTCCTTTCTTTCGGCAATCACCCCTGGCCTTGACATTGGACCACCTCCTGTTTTTTTTTTGGCACGAGCTTCCTCTGGCCCTTCTGGAAACCATATCACCAGGGGATGTTCTGGACCAGGCCGATTTTCACCAGGATAAAGACAACCAAAGCTACCAGCACGGCCGCCCAATCAACGCTGAGTAATCTCCTCGCTTTCGGCACTTGTATCCCTCCTGTACCGATGAAGGTATTGTGATCTACGCAGCATGGGAATGTAATGTCGTATCTCCATGTTGACGTAGGCTTGAGACAAGAAAAGTATTTAATTCCGACTATGTCAATCTGGATATACGAGTTAATCTTAAGGTTATAATAGGGTATTCTGCTCACACTTGTCAAGCATTTTCCTTTTCTTCCCCTTGAGACCGGCCTAGTTCCGGTACATTCCAGGGTGCGCTCCGTCCGAACCCGCGCCCGCGGGCAGGACGAGGAATGGAAGGGGGGTGGGATCATCCTGGTGGCCACCCAACCTGTTCAGCAAAGGAAAGGACCCTGCTGAAGAGGGTCCTCCATTCCCTTGTATTTTTCGCTCTCCTTGTCCTTCCTGTCTTTCCAGGGCCTCGTCGGGGCCTGTCTTCCCATTTATTCAGCAAGACCCTTGGCTGGAACAATCTCGAGGGTTTCGGGATATACTTCACCTTCAACAATCCTGAACAATCTGGCCTTCACCTCGCCCTGAAGGGAAACAATCAGGTAAGAAACATCAGGGTAAAAAGCCATCCTGATGTCCCTTTCGGACGGGTAAGCCTGCGTGGCAGGATGGGAATGGTAGATGGCCAGCAGTTCCTGCCCCCTGCGCTCCATGTCATCCATGGCCTTGAACTGTTCTTCGGGCTTGATTAGGTACTTGACCGGGCTTGTTTCCGCGTTGGTAAGCCGATAAACCTTCAGGGCTCGACCGTTCTTGCCCGCAACCAGGCCACAGGCTTCCAGAGGCGCCTCACGGCGGCAGTGGTCCAGGATCTCTTGAAACAAGTCCTCGCTCATCAGCAGTCTCATCGCCACTCCCCTAGTCTCCGCGCACCTCGCAGGCGAGGTGGTACTCGCTTAACTCTCTAATGGTGGGGTGATCCCCACATACAGGGCAGTCTGGATTCTTCTTCCATTCGATCTCCTGAAACTCGCAGTTCAAAGCATTGAAAGTTAGGATGCGCCCAGCAAGAGGCCGCCCCACACCCAAGAGGAGCTTAATCACCTCGTTGGCCTGGAGGACACCCATGACACCAGGGGCCACTCCGATGACCCCCGCTTCCTGGCAGCTGGGAACAGCACCAGGCGGGGGCGGGTCTGGGAAGGCACACCGGTAGCAGGGACCCTCGCCCGGCAAAATGGTCATCAGCAGACCATCAAAACGCAAGACCCCGGCCTCAACCATGGGTTTGCCCTCCATCACGCAGGCGTCGTTGAGCAGGTAACGGGCGGCAAAATTATCAACGGCATCAACGACAATATCGTAGTCTTTAATGATTTCCCGGACGTTTTCAACCCCGAGGCGGGTTTGATAGGTGTTAACAGTCACATCCGGGTTCAGGGCCCGAAGCTTTTCCGCTGCCGACTCGGTCTTGGGCCTTCCCACGTCTTCTGAAGCGTGGAGGATTTGCCTTTGTAAATTTGAAAGGTCAACCGAATCAGAATCTACCAGGCCAATTGTCCCAACCCCGGCGGCAGCAAGGTAATAAGCAGCAGGCGAACCAAGTCCCCCTGCACCTACCACCAGCACACGCCCTCGCAGCAGTTTCTCTTGCCCCTTACCGCCAACTTCAGGCAGTATCAGCTGCCTGCTGTAACGTTCAACTTGGCTTTCCGACAACCCGGCCATCAAGACAGCCCCTCCCTAATCAAAAAAATAAAGGAAATGCGAATCGCGCAGCAGGGATAAATCCCAGTAAATTAATCAGAATATATAAGAATCCGCTTCTATGCTATCCAAAATCCGCACCCGTGTCAATAAGCAAAGAAATAAATAATGGGGGGACACCCCCCATCTTCCCTTCATTGAGACTGTTGCGCAACCCAATCATGGTGCACCGGGTTTCAAACCTGTCTCCCTGGCCGCCCCTTTCCTTTGGCACTTAACAACCACCTAGGGTCAGGTGTAAGGCTTCCCGGCAGGGAAGCCCCCTCTGGTTTCATCCCAGCCGCCTTCTTGGAAAGGCTCCTGGCTTTCACCTTTGCGAAGTATTCGAATCCGAGGGTAACGATGGTTCCAACCAACTCACGGAAGCTCATTCCGGCCGCTGCCGCCATCCGAGGCAGCTCACTGTATCCAGGCTGAAGACCCGGCAGGGTGTTAACTTCAAGGAGATAGGGCCTGTTTTCCCGGTCAAGGCGGAGGTCAAACCGCGCGTACCCGCGACAGCCCATAACCCGGTAAACCTTCCGGCACATCTCCTGGATGCTTTGCGCCAGCCCAGGCGGTATTTCTGCCGGACAAACCGTGTCCACCGCATCTTTCTTCTTGACCTGGTAATCGTAAAATCCCGAAGGGAAGATAATCTCTTCTACCGGCAGGCAGGTAAGCCTGTCGTTCCCCAGGATCCCAACTGTAAACTCCCGGCCCTCAATATACTCTTCAATCAGGACCGGCTCGTCCAACTGGTCGGTCAAACGCCGCACCGCAGCCCGCAGTTCCTTGAGATTGGTAACGACGCTGTCGGACCAGATCCCAATACTGGAACCTTCGGAAACCGGCTTGACAATGACCGGAAAAGAAAGCCCAAAGGGCAAATTCGAAACCGGGGTGGTGACGATTCCTAAGACCTGGGAAGCAGGTGTCGGCACCCCTACCGCACGGAATATTTGTTTGGCCACGTGCTTGTTCAGGGCCAGAACATGGGTCGTGAGACCAGAACCGGTGAAAGGAACTTGGCTCATCTCCAGTTGGGCAACCACGTGGGCTTGCCAGGAACGTGAACATGCCCCGGCAGCCAGGTTGAAAACCAGGTCGAGATCACTCCTGGTCAAATCGGCCAGTAAATTCTCGCTAACTGGTACAAGCTGGACCTGGTAACCGAGTTCCCTGAGGGCAGTTTGAACCGCCTGAAGGGTAGCCTCGGCCTGTTCAGGCCTGTAAACCCTGGACTGCCCCCTCTTACCTGGTAGGCCCAAAAGGGTATCCCACAGGACTCCGATCTTCTTGCTTGAATGTCGGAAATGCTTTGCCTGTTTTACCAAGCCCTTCACCTTCGTTTACACCCCCCATTTCTGAATAAGGCTCAGACAGCCCAACAACTAAAGTGCACCCAAGGCGGCATGGATGGCAATCTATAAAAGGTTCCCAAATAAACAAGCCCCCTCCCCATGGGAGAAGCAGCCTGAAAAATAGGGCTAAAACCCTCGCAACCGTTCCCAAACACTCATCCAGAATGTGGTCTATATTCATTATATTTTCTGCGTATTTTCAAGTCAAGACAGGCCCGTGGTCCCCAGCCTGCATGAAAAGCCAGGAACACACCCTACCGGATTATGACTCACTTTCCTGGATATTTTTGCTTTTTCTGGTTTCTCCTGGTTCCTCTTTTGGGGCTGAGCCTCCAGGCCACCAACCCCTTTGCCGGGCCAAAGAATTCTCCGCCATTCAACTTCCGAACAATCCTTCCAAACCTCCGACTCCCTTTCTTAAGCCGTTCAGGTAAAACCAGGGCACATCGCCCACGATCACCAAGGAAGTCAGGGGCACCCGGGTCGTAACCTTAAAGCTGGAAGTTACCAGTGGAATAATCACCTTCATATCTACCTCGGCTACCAGTTCAATGGTATGCTTGGTCTGGTTAATCCCCGCGTCGGTAAACCAGTCCTTTAACTCAAGGTTCGCAACACCAATAGGAATAATCGTGGTGGATAGCTGGGGTCCATAGGCAGCAAAAAACTTGCTCCCCAGGGCAAGGCCGAGGGGAATGCGAATAACCTGGCCTTCCAAGCGTTTCAACTCATCCTGAATAGCCAGGGCTGCCCTTGACACCAGGCGGTCAACTTCCGCGTAGTTGGCCTCCATGTAGGCTACCCCACCGCGGTTGTCCTTTTCAATATGAACAAGATCCTGGTAACTTATGCCAGCCACAATCTCGTTTTTGATGGCCCGGTAGATGGCCTCAGTGGCCTGAATACGGGCCTTGTACTCAGCCGTGGCCAGTAACGCGGGCGTAAGGT